>JBBAPY010000011.1:0-23743 GCA_040400635.1 Rhodoferax sp. | reverse complement strand
CCCAGACCTAAGAAAGCATTTGAGTCGATCATAACTAATTATTTTTATTGCCGCTTCTGTGACAGGGGTTTTGGGGTTTTGGGGTAGAGGCCGAAATCCGCAGCGTCAAGCGCCAGGGTTTTGCCTTGGACAACGAAGAATTTTTACCCGGTCTTTTGTGTGTCGCGGTAGCCGTGCCATCGGCACTAGGACGCGCCAATTTGTGTGTGGCGGTGCAAGCGCCCTTGATGCGTATGACGGCTGACAAAGCCCTGGCCCTGCTGCCCGCCTTACACAGTGCAGCCCAGGCCTTAAGCCAGATCGAAGCCGACGCTACGCCTGCAGGCAACACCCACGATGATGCGCAGCGCGCCTGAAACCGGTGCTGGCCAGCGCGCCGTTCGTCCGCTCTAGCGATTGCACGGGCTATCCCACCTCAACCGCCACTTTGGATACGCGTATGACCCTGCCCACCCCGCCCGCTATGCACCAAGTTTCGGTGCGCGCTACCTTCGGCATAGACAGCGATTTGCAAGTGCCGGCTTTTGCTGAGCGCAGCGACTTGGTGCCGGCCATCGACAGTGCCTACCGTTTCAGCCCGGATGTCACGCTGGCCCTTTTGGCCGGATTCGCGCACAACCGACGCGTGTTGGTACAGGGCATGCACGGCACTGGCAAATCCACCCATATCGAGCAAATAGCTGCGCGCCTGAGCTGGCCCTGTGTGCGGGTCAACCTAGACGGCCATATCAGCCGGCTGGACCTCGTGGGCCGCGATGCGGTGGTGCTGCGCGAGGGCCGGCAGGTCACTGAGTTTCAGGAGGGCATCGTGCCCTGGGCCTTGCAGCGTCCTGTAGCCCTGATTTTTGATGAATACGACGCCGGCCGGCCCGATGTGATGTTTGTCATCCAGCGGGTGTTAGAGCGCGACGGACAATTTACCTTGCTTGACCAAAATCGCGTCATTCATCCGCATGCGCAGTTTCGCTTGTTTGCCACCAGCAACACCATAGGCCAGGGCAATCTCAATGGCTTGTATTTCGGTGCGCAGCGGCTCAACCATGCGCAGCTCGACCGCTGGGATGTGGTGGCCGCACTCAACTACCTCAGCGCGCAGGAGGAAGCCGCCATCGTGCAGGCGCGGGTGCCGGCCATGGCAACGCAGCAAGCGCTGCTTTTGCAGATGGTGGCGTTGGCGGACCTGACGCGCAAAGGCTTTGCCGCTGGCGACGTGTCGGCGCTGATGTCGCCGCGCACCGTCATTAGCTGGGCGGAAAACCTGCAAATCTTCGGCGACCTGGCGACCGCGCTGCGCTTGACTTATGTGAATAAATGCGACGAAGCCGAGCACGCCTTGGTGGCTGAATACTTTCAGCGCTGCTTTGATCGCGCTTTATTCTCCGTCGCTTAAAAAAGCCAGCATGGGCGCAGACCCGGTCCCAAGCGTTCAAGCGCAAGTGCGCAGGCAGCAAGGCCTGGACGCATTGTGCGCCGCCACCTTGCGCGCCCTGAGCGCCCGGCGCGAGGTCCATACACGTGGCCCGCATTGGTACGCCGGGGATACCGCTTTGCCCAGCTTCGCGCCGCATTTGCATCCGCAGGCGCAAGTCAATCCGCAGTCTGACGAACCAGCGCGGCCCGTGGCCCCGTCTGGAGCAGCACTTGCCCCACTTTCGGAATCGGCCAAGCTGCTGTCTTTTCGCGGCGCCGCCGACGGCATTGCCCTGCGACTGCGCTTTAGCGATACGCTGCTGCACCGCCGGCTGCGGCCCGAGCGGCCTATGGCACGGCGCGTGTTTGATGTGTTGGAGCAATACCGCGCCGAGTCACTTGTGCCCGCACAGTGGCCAGGCGTGCGCAGCAATATGTCGGCGCGTTTTGCCGCTTGGTGTCATGCGTTCGTAAGCGCGCGTTTACACGAGTCAGCACAAGGCCTGCTGTTGCTGACCGTCGCGCAAATTGGGCGCGCGCGTGTGACCGGTGAGCCGGTCGATGGTGCTTTGGAAGACCTGCTCGAAGCCACCCGCTTCGGCCTGGTGCCGCATATCGGTCACGCCTTGGCCGCTTTGCGCCGTAGCCGCTTTGACCAGAGGGCTTATGCACAGCACGCGCTTGCCATTGCCAAGGTAGTGGCCGATTTAGCAGACGCCGTGCTGGACGCTGGAGACCGCGCCGCCAAGGCTGCGCATGAGGATAGCGAGGAGGAGGACGCCTGGTTGCAAATCTGGGTGGACTTTGAGGCCGGTGAGGAAAGCGGTTTTGCCAGCGCCCTGGAGGCGCGCGACGCGCAGCAGGGCGCCGCCCACAGCTACCGCGTTTTTAGCACCCGCTACGACCGCGAAGTGCGCGCGAGCGACTTGGTGCGCCAGGCTCAATTGCAGGACCTGCGCAGCCAATTGGACCTCAGCGTGCGCGCATGTGGCGTCAGTGCGGCCCGCCTGGCCCGGCGCTTGCAGACCTTGCTGGCCTTGCCACAGATCGATGGCTGGGACAGCGCACAAGACAGCGGATACATAGACGGTCGGCGCTTGGCGCAAATGGTGGCCAAGCCCGACGAGCAAAGCGTGTTTCGCTTGCCGCATAGTGCACCCCGCGCCGATGTCGCCCTGACCTTGTTGCTGGACTGCTCAGGCTCGATGAAGCAGCACATGGAAAAGCTAGCGCCCTTGGTGGACCTGTTAACGCGTGCCTCGGACATGGCGGGGGTGGCCACCGAGGTGCTGGGCTACACAACCAACACTTGGAACGGTGGGCGCTTGATGCGCGATTGGCGGCGTGCCGGCAAGCCGGCGCAGCCGGGTCGGCTCAATGAGCTATGCCATATGGTGTTCAAAGACAGCGGCCAGCCTTGGCGCCGCAGCAAGCCGGGCCTGGCGGCCTTACTTAAAGCCGAAATTTTTAGAGAGTGTGTAGACGGCGAAGCCTTGCGCTGGGCAGCAGACCGCTTGCGCGCGCAAGAGACAGAACGCCGCATGCTGGTGGTGTTCTCCGATGGCAGCCCCATGGATGGCGCTACCGTTCTGGCCAATGACACGCATTACCTGGACCGCGATTTGCACCATATCGCCCGCCAGTTAGAGCACGAAGCCGCAATCGGGCTGTGCGCGGTCGGTCTGGGCCTGGACCTCAGCGCCTATTTCGCGCGTAGCACGGTGCTTGATCTGCAAAACCAGACCATCGGACAGGCCTTGGGCGATGTGCTCGCCTTGCTGGCGCGCGCCGGGCGTTCATAGCCTATGCCTCGGTGTAACCCAGGCTAAGCGCGGTTAGCGCCAGCAATTGGCAGCGGTGTCTGTGGCATTGAGCAGGTCGCGCGCGCCGGTATTTTCTAAGGTGAAGTCTCCGCACTTATCGCCCTCCATGGGGCCACCGCTCTTACGCACTGCTTGGATTTTGAAAGAGGCCACACCCGGGTTGTTGGCACCAGTGGCCGGCGCCACAAAATTAATGTTGTAGCTCTGTGATCCCAAGGCAGCATTGCGTGGAACCGTGGCCAACTCGCTTGGTATAGCGGCCGCTAGCCCCGCCTTGGAGTTTGCAAAACTGTCGTTTTGCGAATAAAAGCGTTGCATGTACTGGACCACTTCCAGCAACTGCGCACGCGCCTCTGCGCGGCGGGACTTGCGCACCGATTCCTGGTAGCCAGGAACCGCGATGGCCGCAAGAATGCCGACGATGGTCAGCACGATCATGAGTTCCATCAAAGTAAAGCCGTGTTGTTTCATGGAAATTTTCTATAAATAAATCAGTGACAAATAGTTTGCCTGCGCACGCTTACCGTTTAGCTGGCACGCGCATTGGTGATCGTGCCAGGCGCAGGCCGGTTAAGGATTTGACGCCAGCTGCGTCGCAGCGTGTTTTTTTCGCCAGCGACGGCTGTTTGACCGATCGCGTTGTCTAGTGCGCCTGCATTGACTTCCAATGTAGGCGTCGTGGATAGCCCGCTGCCGGTAAAAGGATTGAGTACAAAGCGAACCGATTGACCTTGCCGCTGCGCAAAAACACTGGCTGCATCCGCTATGGGTGAGCGCACTGGAAAAATCACTCTGCCCCCTTCCAACTGAGGCGAAAACGCAAGATGCAAGCCACTCGAATTGTTGTCCAAGCGGATAAACCAGCCGCGCTTATCAGCGTAGTTCACTGCATTGGTACTCGCGCGGTAGTAAGGCATGGCGCCCAAAGCGGACAGGGTTTGCTGTATCAGTTTGCTAGTGGCTCCCGAGGCTGCCGAACCGGAAGACTGGGTAGAAATAGCACCAGTTATTGCGCCAGAACTCTGACCGGTAATGACTTTATCCCACACCCCATAGAGGCTTTGTATTTCATCAGGGCCAGCCTGCGCACTTTCAAATACCCTGCTCGTCCCAAATATGACCAAGTTGCCGCCTTGTGGATGCGCCACATAGGCAGGGCTAAAGGTAATCGGCTCGACTTGATTTGAAGCATTTTTAGCCTTGTACAAGGGGGTGTTGCCAAAGGCCAACTTCCAATCCGCCTGGTGCACACTTGAAAAATCGAACTTCCATAGGTTTCCTTGCAAATCACCGGCATAGGCAGCAGTGATTTGCCGCTGCATGTCCAACACCAGACGTACGCCGCCCAGGCCATTGTTGGCGCTGGTAGGTAGGCGGATAGATTTGATGAACGACCCGGTTAACGCGTTGATGATAAAAAGCCTGGCAGAGCCTTTCTTGTCCACAAAGCCATTGCCCAGGATCACCACCCAGGTGCCATCGCGCATGATGCCTACGGATGGCTTTTGCAATACAGCCCCCAAATCTGCAAAATGGTTATCGCTACTATCTATCTCCCACAAAATATCAGCGGCGGTCGGCGTATAGACGGCCTTGGCATTACTCTCTGAATTGAGCGGCACATGGATGGCAAAAAGCTTACGCGCGCCAGCAGCACTGCTCCCAATCACCAGGTTGCGCCAACCAGTAACTGTCGCGCCGGTGGCGATTCGACTGTCATAGATGTCGGCCTCTATCCAGGGCCCGTCAAGCGCCACAAATTCCTGGCCGCGGCGCTTATTCTTGTTCTGTAAAAATTGACGGTAGTTGCCCCGTGTTCCCGAAGGCAGGGGAGGCAAAAATTCATACATCGCGTCTTCTCCATCCAGCGCGCGCACTGGCTTTGGGTTGACGATATCCGCTGCAGCCACCTGGCCGCGGGTGCGATGGGGCCCAAGGGAAAAAGCATCCCGGGGTGCTTGTGCGACTGCATGGTGCGCTGCCCCCGCCATCAAGGCCCAGAAAAATGCGAGGTAGGTAAAGCAGCAGGGTGAACGCATCTAAGCCCCTAAAAACGAATCATGGATTGGACCCAGGCATCGGTGCCCGATGTGATGGTGCCGTCGCTAGCTTCTTTATAGTCTTGCGAAAAGCCCCGCGCCGTGATGAGAAAGCCTTGGACGCGCTGCGTATCAATGGGTACTAAGCGCATTTCTTCAATCATGCACAACGGCGCGGTGGCGGGGCTAGCGCCAAGGGCGTCCTGCGATTGCGCCACGGGCACGGCATTGACCTGGCTCGGTATCGCTGTCCAGTTGGCCAAATTGGCCCATGCTTTGGGCATTGCGCCATTGGTGGCATCAAGGGGAAGCGGCAGAATTATCAAATAGCTGTCGTTCTTCATGACGCCATCTTCGCAATAGCGCAAGGCTAGCTCGCTCAAATCTTGGACGGCCGCGTGAATACGAAAACTACTTGCGACCTGCTCTGTAGAGAGCGCCGCCTTAGCCGCCCAGATGGCTGCGCCAGACAGCAAGACCAGAATGGTCAAAACGAGCAGCAAGACGATGCCATTTTCGCGCGGCGCATGCTGGTTGCCCATAAGAGCAGCATGCAGGTTTTTCATTGTGCAATCCTCGCGCGGTTACGCAAACTCACCGTCGTGCTGAATGTGCGGTGCAAAAATTTATCGGGCGGTTTGGTGAGGACCCCATCGCAGTTGATGTATTGCACCGCTTTGCCCTGGTCTTGGCTCGCGCTGAGCATTTGGATGCAGATGCGCACCGCCACGACCCGCTCCCAGTTTTGATCGGAGTTTCCACTCAAGGCATTGACCTGAGCGGCCGTGGCAAATTGCACCACCTGGTTGTCCATACTATCGTTTGCAATGCCGTAACGCACGCGCATAAACTCCACGCCACTGACCAGGGGTTGCGCTGTATAGCTAGCGTTGCCGTTTCCCGCGCAGCTAAGTTCTTTGTTGGAATTGATGAAAAACCGGGACTCGACCAAAGTAAATTGCACACTGCTATTCACCGCGGAAAGGGTGTTATTCATGACGCCTTGGCTGAGGCAGTCGGATGCGCTTTTGCCACTGGTGGCTTCGGTATTAAAGCTATCACCTTCGTAACGCACCGCAATGTCGTCCGGCTCGGCGCTTGCATTGGTGCAGGTGAGCGCGTCCCAAGCGGAGCTTGTGCTGATAAAGCCGCCATCGCATCCCTTCAAACCAGCTCCGCTCAAATTACTGTCCACGATGCGAACTAATTGTCCGTCGACGGTGGCGGTGTTGCGCGCAGCCATCAAAATCGGTTGGCTGTAACCGGCCATGCGGATATGCCGCGCCAGGGTCTCCAGCGCGATGGAAGCGTCCTCCCCCATGCGGCTCACGGTATTGCTTTGCCGTGCCGCTAGGTTGGTGCCCACATACATGGACAGAATCGCCCCTAGCAGCACCAGGCCTATGGCCATGGCAACGAGCAACTCCACCAGGCTAAAGCCGCTTTCTTGACCAGCCCTGGCTACGCGTCTTTTCATAGCGCAGCCCGCATGTATAGACACCGCGGCTGTTCGCCGTCAGCGCTGATGGCAGAAGCTCTGCATTGGGAAGTACCCCATCGCATGGAGGCTGGGCTTGCCGGTTCCATCCACATAATCCAAATGTCCGCCCGGCTGCCATTGCGCAGCACCTGGAAATCGCCGCCGGGTAGCGATAAGCGCAAGCTGTTGCTGAAGTACGCTTTGTCGATGTTGGCTATTTCGCTGCTGTTGCATCGGGTCGGGACGGCGCAGTTGGGTACGGTGACTGCGGCACGGGTGGAAGAATAGGTGTCGGTTTTGCCATAGGCATCGGCCATAAACCCCTCGGTGTTAGCGCGCATAGATTCGGCCAACTCGGTGGCAGTCTGCAGAGCCACCAGTTGGTACACCGATGTTTTGCTGTGCTGAAGCGTCGCGGCCATTAAAAGCGCGATGCCGGTGATACCGTAGGACATCACCAGCATAGCAATCAGTACCTCCAGCAGCGAGGCACCGGTTTGATAGGTACAGGGAGCCCGGACATGCGCATACATGGGGCCGGCGCAGTGGGCGAACATCGGTTAGCGGGCCACTCAAGTGCAGGCGTTCAGGCTCGCTGAGATGCGTGCCCGTCCCTGCATGGAGATGCAGACGCGTTTTCTTTGACTATCGCTCGCGCTTTTACCGTCGAAGGTAAACGAACTTGTTCCGCCCGCAAGCAATATGCCGGTGTTGCGGTACACCAATTTGTTCGGCGTTCCACCGCTTATTTTTTCAATCCCGCCACTGCTGGTGATGGCCCCTTGCACGCGTAACAAGGTATCTTTCTTCTCGTCATAGCTATAGCCGGTATCGCCATCGCGGTTGACAAAAACAATCCATCCTTGGTTCCAGCGCTCAGTGTCGCCCTTGGAGCAACTGGGACTGGCGCTTTCGCTGCTGGTGCTGGGGCATACCACCACTTGCGCCCGGTTGCGAATGGCTTCGGATCGTGCGTAGCGTAGGGTGCTAAAAAAGGTATTCACATGACCGCGCACTGCTTCGGTCTCGCTCATGCCTCGCAAAGTGGGGATGCCGATAGCCAGCAAAATTCCCAGGATGGCCAGGGCCACCATGAGCTCTATCAGCGTCATGCCCGACTGACGATGGAGGTTTTGCATGTTTACGGCAGGGTTTAAGTCTGCTCAATTATGCAAAAAATAATGATTATTTCAATAGCTATTAACAATAGAGTTTGCAAAATCCTCATGCCAGGCATCAGGAGGCACAAGCAAACGTCCGCCCCTAATGGAAGGCGCTGCCGCCTCAGTCAAACAGTTGGGCGAACTGCTGCTGCGGGTAAATGCGGTTGGCCACAAAGCGCACCCAGCCGCTGGTGTCCAGCCGCGACTCGGGCTGTGCCGCTGGTGCGGCGGCGCGGGCCACGGAAGGGTATTGCACCCATTTGGCGCTGTCCGCGTTCAGCTCGGTTTGGACCGTGATGGCCCGTCCCAGAGAGGGGTATTGCACCCAGGTGCGGGTCTCGCTACGGCTGGTCGCGTCGCCGCTCCAACTGCGCGTGAATGCGGCGCCCAGGTAATGTACCCAGCCGCTGCGATCCGGGGCAGTGCCATCAAAGCTGGCGGGGGTTTTGATAGGGCCGCCCGCATAGCGCACCCAATTCTCGCGTTTTTCGGCCGGGCGCAAGGCTGCGCTGGCGGTCTTGGTAGTGAGGGGTTCCGGTTCGCGGGCCAGGGCCAGCTCGGCCGGGTGGCGCGCCAGTACCAGTTGCAGCAACTGGTTGTGGTTAGGCACTTTGAGGGCAGCCGTGCTTTGCGTACGCTGCGGTTTGCCGCTGCCAAAGGCCTGCGGGTTGAGCAACACAAAGGCCTGGCTCAGCACCTGTATGTTCAAGGGGCTCTCAGGCATGGTTTTGGCCACGATCCGCTCCAGGCTTTCGCCCAGTGCCGGGGTGTAGCTGTGGCTGGACTTGAGGCCGCTTAGCTCCATCGAGGCAATACTCGATGGCGCAAGTGGCTTGGAGGCTGAAGCCTTAGCTGCACTGACGCCGGCTAAACCGATCACCAGGCAGAGCGCAGGGCCCCACCGGCGCAGCAAGTAGGGGCGGGGCAGATGGTGGCTGGGTTGCGGCATGCGGGTTCTCCGGGCAGGGGTAGGGCGCAAACTGTCGGAACTGCGACGATGGCAGCCTTTTTGGAAGTTGCTTGCGGGTCTTAACTAATGCTCAGCAATTGCCATGCCATGCGTCTTTAGGCCCTGATGCGTACTGGCCCTGTCGGTTTAACCCCTATAGCCAGCGCGTCCCAAGTGTGCAAAATGTCGGCCAACGCTAGCCACCGTGCCACTGAAGCCCTTAACCGTTGGAGAAAACTATGCCCCTGTCCCATTCCCGCCGCCGCCTCTTGGGCCGCGGCCTGCGTATCAGCACCCTGCTCAGTCTGGCCCTGGCCTCGCCCTTGGCCGCTCTGGCCGATGCCGCTTACCCTGACAAACCGATTAAGTTCGTGGTGCCCTATCCCCCGGGCGGCGGCACGGATGTGGTAGCGCGTATCGTCCAGCAGCGCCTGCAAGCGGCACTGGGCCAGCCCATCGTGATCGATAACAAAGGCGGTGCCGGTGGCTCGCTGGGCACGGACATCGTGGCCAAGGCTGCCCCTGATGGCTACACCGTGCTTTTCACCCTGAGCTCGCACACCATCAATCCGGCGATCTTCCCCAAGCTGCCGTTTGACACCCTCAAGGACTTCGAGTCAGTGGGCTTGGTAGCATCCCTGCCCCAGTTGCTGGCGGCCAATATGGCGGTGCCCGTGCGCAGCGTGGCCGATGTGGTGGCGCAGGCGAAGGCCGCGCCCGACAAATTTTCCTTCGCATCGGTGGGCAATGGCTCACCTGGCCACTTGGCAGGCGAATTAATGGTGCTGCGTACCGGCGCGCCGATGGCGCATATCCCTTACCGGGGCGGCGGTCCGGCGGTGACCGATGTGATTGGCGGACAAGTGCCTTTGCTCTGGGTATCCATCCCTGCTGCTGCTGCGCAGGTCAAAGCGGGAAAACTGCGCGCGCTGGCGGTTTCCACCACCAGACGCAGCCCGGCTTTCCCGGACGTGCCCACCATGCAAGAGGCTGGGGTGTCGGACTTCGAGGTGGACTCTTGGTACGCCATGCTGGTACCGGCTAAAACACCGCGCTCCATTATTGACAGACTCAACAAAGCGCTCAACACCGTGCTGGCCGAGCCCGCTATTCGCGCCCAATTGATCGACCAAGGCGCCGATGCAGTGGGAGGCACCCCTGAAGCGCTGTCCAAGGTCATCGCAGCTGAGGTGCCCAAATGGATCAAGCTGGCCAAGGATGCCAACATCAAGGCGGATTGAGTATGGCCTTAAGGACTTCGTCCGTACTGTTAAGCCCCGCCGAACAAGAGGCGCAGGCCATAGTGCAGGGCTTGCTGCAACGCGCCCGCGCAGCGCAGCGCATTTCTGAACATTACGATCAGGCGCGGGTGGATGAACTGGTGGCTGCAGCGGCCTGGGCGATTTTGGAGCCGGGCCGCAACCAGGCCCTGGCCGAACTGGCAGTGCAAGACACAGGCATCGGCAATGTGCCCGACAAGCTGCGTAAAAACTACCGCAAAACCCTGGGCTTGCTGCGTGATTTGCAGGGTGCTAAATCGGTGGGTGTCATTTCCGAAAACGGCGTTACCGGCATTACCGAAATTGCGCGACCGGTGGGTGTGGTCTGCGCTATCACGCCATCGACCAACCCGGCGGCTACACCGGCGAACAAAATCATCAACGCGCTCAAAGGCCGCAACGCCGTCATCGTTGCGCCCTCGCCCAAAGGCTGGGCCACCAGTGCGCGTTTATTGGAGTACATCCATGCCGCCCTGGACCGCATTGGCGCGCCGCGCGACCTGGTGCAAGTGCTGCCCGCGCCGATTAGTAAAGCGGCGACCTATGCGCTCATGGCCGCCTGCGACCTGGTGGTCGCCACCGGCTCGCAAGCCAATGTGCGCGCAGCTTATGCCAGTGGCACACCAGCCTTTGGTGTGGGTGCCGGCAATGTGGCGGGCATCGTCGACGAGAGCGCGGATATGGCCCTGGCTGCCGAACGTATCCTGCGCTCCAAGACCTTTGACAACGCCACCAGTTGTTCCTCCGAAAACAGCCTGGTCGTGCTCGACGCAGCCGCACCGGCTTTGCTGCAGGCATTGCAAGCCGGTGGCGCGGTGCTGCTCGATGCCGCGCAAAAAACCCGTTTGCAGGCCCTCATGTGGCCCGATGGCAAGCTCTCTAGCGCGGTGATCGGCCAAAGCGCGACTGTAGTGGCGCAGCGTGCGGGGTTGCTGGAAGTGGCCGCTTTGCAGCCGCGCGTGCTGCTGGTGGAAGAAAGCGGCACTGGCGAGGACTACCCGTTTTCCGGCGAAAAACTCTGCCCGGTGTTAACGCTGTACCGCGTACCGGATTTCGAATCCGCCATGGCCACCGTGGAGCGTATTTACGCCTTCCAAGGTGCCGGGCATTCGGTGGGTTTGCATAGCGCGCGGCCCGAGCGCGCCCTGGCCCTGGGCTTGCGTTTACCGGTCTCGCGGGTGATCGTCGACCAGGCGCATTGCATCGCCACCGGCGGCAGTTTTGACAATGGCTTGCCCTTTAGCCTTTCCATGGGTTGTGGCACTTGGGGCAAAAACAATTTTTCCGACAATATGAACTACCGGCACTACCTCAATATCACGCGTATTTCGCGCCCCATTCCCGAGCGCATGCCCTCCGAGGAACAACTGCTGGCGGACTACTTCGCCAAATACGGGCGCGCATGAGCCAGGATTTATTACCGCGCACTGTGCGGGCGCTCTTGGAGGTGCAGACCACCGCGCGACCCGATGCGCTGTACGCCGTGGCAGTTGATGCTGCCGAAGGCGATGGGCAGGCCCCAAGTAGTATCCGCTTTGCCGCCCTGGCGCAGTATTGCGCCCAGGTAGCCACGCTCTTGCTAGGCCGGGGCTTGCAGCCGGGCGACACCGTCTCGCTGGTCATGCCCAATGGCTTGAACACCTTGCGTTTATTACTTGGCGCTATGCATGGCGGGTGGTGTGTCAACCCGGTGAATTTGCTTTCCAGCACCGAGCAAATGCGCTATGTGCTGGACCATAGCGATTGCAAGCTGGTGATTGCCAGCCCAGAGTGGGCCGAGCGCTTGCAAGCCGTCTTGGCCACCTTGACGCGGCCCGTGGCCTTGCTGGTGTGCAGCCCCGATATGGACGCCGATGACAGCTTGCTCGGGGCTTTGTTGCCGACCCCCACTCCAGCGCCAAAACCCGATGCTATGGCTTTGCTGATGTACACCTCGGGTACTACCGGCGTGCCCAAAGGGGTGGTGCTTACGCAGTCCAATCTGGCGGCCAATGCCATGTCTATCAGTGCCGAACATCGACTGGGCGCGCGTGACCGTGTGCTGGCGGTGCTGCCGCTCTACCATATCAATGCCTTTGCCGTCACCATGCTTGCCCCTTTGGCCCATGGCGGTAGCCTGGCTATGCCGCCCAAGTTTTCGGCGGCGCGTTTTTGGCAGCAGGCAGTGCAAGCGCAATGCACCTGGATCAATGTCGTGCCGACCATGATTTCCTATTTGCTCGAAGGCATCGTGCCCGAGGGCGAAACCCTGGGGCAGATACGTTTTTGCCGCAGTGCTTCTGCGGCCTTGCCGCCGGCGCATTTGCAGGCCTTTGAACAGCGCTTTGGCATTGGCGTCATTGAGACGATGGGCTTGACCGAGACCGTGGCGCCTTCTTTTTCTAACCCCTATGACCCCCAGCTGCGAAAGCTCGGCGCAGTAGGTAAAGCCTCGGGCTGTGAGGCTTGCGTGATCGACGCCGACTTAGGCCCAGTGCCTGACGGCAGCACCGGCGAAATCGCCATCCGGGGCCCGCAGGTGATGCAGGGCTATTACAAAAACCCCGATGCCACGCGCGCCAGCTTTACGCCCGATGGCTGGCTGCGCACTGGTGACCTGGGCCACCGCGATGCCGATGGTTTTTTCTTTGTCACCGGGCGTATCAAAGAGCTGATTATTAAAGGCGGCGAGAACATCGCACCGCGCGAAATCGACGAGGTGTTGCTGCGCCACCCCAGCGTGCTGGACGCTGCGGCCACTGGCTTGCCCGACGCGCACTACGGGCAGGAAATTTTGGCCTGCATCATCTTGCGCGAAGGCTGCGCGCCTGATGAAGTGGCTTTGCGCGCATTTTGCATAGAACACTTAGGGCGCTATAAAACGCCCAAGGTATTTCACTTTGTAGCGGACCTGCCGCGCGGCCCATCGGGCAAAGTACAGCGACTCAAGCTGCTGGACTGGGTGGCTCAGGCCGCTTGAGTTTTCAGCGCTTTGGCGGCCCCGCTGCGCACCGCGGCGGTCAATGATTGCAAAAGCGCAGACTCCAGTTTCCAGCAGTGCCAGTACAAAGCTACGGGGAAGCGGGTCTTGGGCGCCAGGTCGCGCAAAGCCCCGGTTTTGAGCATTTCTTTTACTTGCAAAAGCGGTACTACGGTCGCGCCCCAGCCGTCCACGGCAGCCCGCACCCGGCCATGCGCGCTAGGTAAATAATTTTGCTGCAACCCGGGGTTTTTCAGGCCGCAGGCTTTGCGCACAAAGCGGGTTTGCAAATCGTCTTTGCGGTTAAAGGCCATAAAGCGCATGCCGGCCAAGGCATGGGCATTTAAACCTTTGGGGCAATGCGCGTGCGCGTAGTCGGGGCTGGCCACTGCCACATAGTCCATCACACCGAGCTGCACCACCTGGCAGCCCCGCAGCGCTTTGCCCAGCGTCGTAACACAGCCCTGTACCTGGCCTTCGCGCAGCCATTCATGGGTGAAGTCCTGGTCGTCGGTGATGATCTCCAGGGCCATGCCGCCTTGCACCAGCGTTTGCAATGCGGGCAAGACCCAGGTGGCGATGCTGTCAGCATTGATCGCAATCGCAATGCGCTCCTGCCCTTGCGTGCTTTGCGCTTCCCGCGGCGCCAGCGCTTGCAAGTCGCGCCCCAGGTCGGCGCGCAAGAGGCGCAATTGCAGCGCGTGTTTAAGCAAATAGCGCCCGGCCGGCGTGGCCTTGAGTGGACGCGTGCGCACGATCAGCACCGCACCGGCCTGCGTTTCCAGGGTGCGCAGGCGCTGCGACACGGCCGACTGCGTGATCGACAAGCGCACTGCGGCGCGCTCAAAACTGCCCTCTTCTACGATGGCGGCCAGGCATTCAAGCGCGTGAGGATCAAAAATGTGCATTGTTTTAAATTATTAGCAACGCTAATGAATATAGCTTAATTCTTATAAAACTGTTAATTTAAACTGGACTGCCGCACACTTCCCTGCACCTCAATCCAGCGGAGACACTACATGCACATCGGACTACCCCAAGAGATCAAAAACCATGAATACCGCGTCGGCCTGACACCTTCCAGCGTGCGCGATTTGTGCGCTAACGGCCATAGCGTGCTGGTGCAAAGCGGCGCTGGTGCCGCCATCGGGTTGACGGATGCGCAGTACCAGGCAGCCGGGGCGCAGATCGCGCCTGATGCCGCCAGCGTGTTCGCCAAGGCGGACATGATCGTGAAGGTCAAAGAGCCCCAAGCGCAGGAATGCGCCATGCTGCGGGCAGGTCAAATTTTGTACACCTATCTCCACTTGGCGCCGGACCCTGCGCAAACTGCGGCATTGGTGAAATCAGGCGCGGTATGCATCGCCTACGAGACGATTACTGGCGCCCAGGGTGGCCTGCCCTTGCTAGCGCCCATGAGCGAAGTGGCTGGCCGCATGGCGGTGCAAGCCGGTGCAGCGCATTTGGAAAAGTCCAAAGGCGGCATGGGCGTATTGCTCGGTGGCGTGCCCGGCGTGCCCGCTGCGCATGTGGTGATTCTGGGGGGTGGTGTGGTCGGTACGCATGCCTTGCAAGTGGCGGTCGGTATGGGCGCCCGGGTCACCGTGATAGACCGCAATGTGGATCGCCTGCGCCAGCTTGACCTGGTGTTTGGCAACCGTATCCACACCTTGTACAGCAGCGTGCAAAACCTGGAAGACGCGGTGCTCGATGCAGAACTGGTCATTGGCGGCGTACTCATTCCCGGTGCCTCCGCGCCCAAGCTGGTGACGCGCGCCATGGTCGCGGCTATGAAAAAAGGCGCGGTGGTGGTTGATGTGGCGATCGACCAGGGCGGCTGCTTTGAGACCTCGCATGCCACCACGCATGCCGAACCTACTTATGTGGTCGATGGCGTGGTGCATTACTGCGTGGCCAATATGCCTGGCGCCGTGGCGCGTACTTCCACCTTTGCCTTGAACAACGCCACCATAGGCCATGCGCTGGCTATTGCCAACAAGGGCTGGAAACAGGCCTTGCACGACGACCTACACCTGCGCCAGGGCCTGAACGTGGCGTTGGGCCAGGTTACTTACGAAGCGGTTGCCCATACCCTGGGCTATGCCTATGTGCCTGCTGAAGGCGTCGTGGCTTAAGCCTTGCGCTTATTCAAAAACGCATAGAAGCTTTCTTGCGCCGCTTCACGCGCGGCCCCCTCGGACATGCGTTCGCCAGACACGGCGTAGGCCTCTTGCTGCGGCAGGTCGATTTGCTGGTAATAGCCTTGCTTGCCCATGGCTTTGGAGACGGCGCAGCCGCGGCTGGCGCGGTTGATTAAATCCAGCGTGGCAGCGTCTAGTTGTGCAGCGGGTACCGCCCGGTTGATCAGGCCCCAGTCGGCGGCGGTGGCCGCATCGATGGCATCGCCCGTTAGCGCCATTTCCATAGCCCGTTTGCGCCCGATGTTGCGCGCCACCGCCACCAGCGGCGTATGGCAAAACAAACTGGCCTTACCGCCGGGTATCGCAAAGCTGGCGCTATCGGCTGCTAGCGCGAGGTCGCAAGTCGCTACCAGCTGGCATCCCGCCGCCGTGGCCAGGGCGTGCACTTTGGCGATCACCGGCTGCGGCAGCGCCTGCACTGTGTTCATCATGGTGGTGCACAGATCGAATAAAGCACGCAAATGGTCCAGGTCCTGCCCCGCCATGTCGGCAAAACTGTGGCCTGCCGAAAACACCGGGCCATGGGCCGCCAGGATGATGCCGCGGGCATCGCTCTGGCCCACCGCCCGCAGCGCGTGTGTGATTTCACGCATCATGTCGGCGGACAAGGCATTGCGTTTGTCGGGACGGTTGAGCGTGAGGGTGGTTATTGGTGTTTGCTGGTCGAGCAGGATATTGGCGTAGGGCATAGGGTTCCGAGCAAAAAAGTAGGCCGGCGCGTACCGCCGTTTGCAATATAGCCGCACTGGGGCCGGATGTCACAGCCTCAGTCAAGAGTTCACTTTGGCCTGCGCACCTCAAGCTGTCACAGCCAAGTCATATATTTCAACTATCATTGAAGTATGGAATCAAATGATGTCGTCCGTGCGCTTGCCGCTTTGGCACAGTCCTCACGCCTGGGTATTTTTCGTGCGCTGGTGCAGGCCGGCCCCGTTGGTTTAACGCCGGGCGATCTGTCCGCGCAGCTGGAGGTGGCGGGCAACACCCTGTCGTTTCACCTCAAAGAATTGATGCATGCGGACCTGGTCTCGCAGGAGCGCGCCGGGCGCAACCTAATCTACCGGGCACGGTTTGACCACATGCAGCAAGTGCTGGCCTACCTGAGCGATAACTGTTGCCAGGGCGGCGTCTGCGAAGTTGATTCCACCGGCGCAAGCGCGCTTTGTTCCACCCCCTAAAGGCTCGCAACCATGTCCGACACCAAAGCCCTCAACGTGCTCTTCTTATGCACCCACAACTCCGCGCGCAGCATCCTGGCCGAGGCCTTGCTCAATCACATGGGGCAGGGCCGCTTTGTCGCCTATTCGGCCGGTAGCAGTCCGCGTGCTCAGCAGCAGCCCCATCCGCTGGCCCTAGCGACCTTGCGCCATGCCGGCATTGCCACTGAAGGCTTGCATAGCAAAAGCTGGGATGTATTTGCCGGGCTGGATGCGCCGCACATGGATCTGGTGATTACCGTGTGCGATAGCGCCGCCGGCGAAGTCTGCCCCTATTGGCCGGGCCAGCCGGCGACAGCGCATTGGGGCTATGCGGACCCATCGGCAGGCGACGGCAGCGACGATGAAAAGCGCGCCGCATTCACCCAAACTTTGCACCAGATCCGCCGCCGCTTGGAGCTATTTACCAATCTGCCTTTGACCAGCCTGGGAAAGCTGTCGATGCAAAACGAGGCGCGCCGCCTGGCGCAGTCATGAAGCGCCACGCCCACTACCTGGCCGAGTGCCTGGGCACCTGCGCGCTGCTGTGCGCCGTCATCGGCTCGGGCATCATGGCCGAACGCTTGGCAGGCGGCAATGTGGCCGTGGCATTGTTGGCAAACACCTTTGCCACCGTGTTTGCCTTGTGGGTGCTGATCGAATTGCTGGGCCCCGTCAGCGGCGCACATTTCAACCCGGCGGTTTCCCTGGCGATGGCGTGGCGTAAAGCGCTGCCGCGCCAGCGCTTGGCGGGCTACGTGTTGGCCCAGCTGCTGGGCGCCGCTTTGGGCGCCTGGCTGGCGCATGCCATGTTTGAATTGCCTATCTTGCAATGGTCGACCAAAGTGCGCACCGGCCCTGCGCAATGGCTGGCCGAGGCGGTGGCCACCGGCGGGCTGCTGTTGGTGATATTACGCGCCCCGGCGGGCAAGACCCCGGCCCTGGTGGCGGCCTACATCGGCGCCGCTTACTGGTTTACCGCCAGCACCTCGTTTGCCAATCCGGCTGCGGTGTTCGGGCGCATGATGAGCGACAGCTTTGCCGGGATTGCACCGCAAGATGCGCCGGGCTTTGTGCTGGCGCAGCTGGCCGGTGCGTTTGGGGGGGTGATTTTGCATAAGTTGTTGGGTGAGTTACATCCCAAGGATTAGCCCTTAGCGGTGTTGGACTTTTCAGCTAGGGCCTCCCAGAGGCTGCTTCACGGATATTTGCCATGCGCCGCGTGCGCTTTGAGAGACATATTGCGGGTTAACCCCTGCACGGAGCGTAGGCTTGGAACTCTACAGTTCTGTATGCTGTGGACGCGCCAATTGGTGCGTGCCAGTTGCGCGCAAGCCCGTTTCAGCCCTCCAAAAATCCCATGTCTGCCCTAAAAAACATTGTCATCAAGCACGTGGTGCGCATCCTTACCCATCCGGCTACGCGCCAATGGGGGCGAACCCGCGCAAGCCTGGCGCGCCGGATCAAGGGTCAGGCGGCGCAAGTGCATTATTTTCACCAGGCCGATGACCCCTACAGCTATTTATGCGTGCAATTGCTGGAGCGCTTGGGGCATCGTTATGACGTGGACCTGCTGGCCCATTTGGTCAGCCCGCCCGAAGACTCGGCAGCGCCGGACCGCGAGCGGCTGGGGCACTGGTCTTTGCGTGATGCCACCCTGCTGGCGCAGGCCCATGGGCTAGAGGCGCCGCTAGCGTCGCCAGATGCCGGTGCCGTAGCCAATGCCGAATCCTGCCTGGCTGCCAGCTTGCAGACCGGCCGCTTTGTGGTGGACGCAGCGGCCATCAGCCGGCGTTTGTGGAGTGCACAGCCGCAGTCGGAGGGCCAGTCACCTGCCGATGCGAAGGTCACCAAAGCAGCGGGTACCGCCCTGCGCAAGCAACTGGGCCACTACCTGGGCGCCACGTTTTTTTATGGCGGCGAGTGGTACTGGGGCATAGACCGCTTGCATTACCTAGAGCAACGCCTGCGCGACGAGGGCTTGTGCCGCGAACCTGCCAAAGCGCTGCTGGTGCCGGTGCGCGACATTGCCTTAAACGGCGCACCTGCGGTGCACACCGCAAGTAAGCCCAAGGCGCAGTTGCACTACTTTTGTTCGTTCCGCAGCCCTTACACCTATATCGCCTTGCCGCGCGTGCGCCAGTTAGCCGAACATTACGGCGTGCAGTTACAAATTCGATTTGTGCTGCCTATGGTGATGCGCGGCCTGGCCGTGCCGCGTGAAAAATCCATGTACATCGTGGCTGATGTGGCGCGCGAAGCGCAGCGCGTGGGCATGCGCTACGGTTTTTTGGTGGACCCTGTGGGCAAGCCGGTGGAGCGCGGCTATGCGGTCTTGGACCAGGCCATGAAGGCCGGTGCCGGATTGCAATTGGCCCAATCTTTTTTACAAGGCGTGTGGGCCGACGGTATAGACGCGGGCACCGACAGCGGCCTGTACGCCATAGCCGCGCGCGCCGGACTAGATAAAGCCTTTGTCGATAAGGCATTGGCGGATGACAGTTGGCGCGCAGCAGCAGCCACCAACCGGCTGGAATTGCTGGACATGGATTTGTGGGGCGTGCCTAGTTTTCGCGTCAACGACCTGCCCGGCTACTGGGGCCAGGACCGCCTGTGGATGGTGGAGCAGGATTTGATGGCGCTGCGCTAAGCCGTGTACTTTTCCACCTGCACCGCGCAGTCATAAAAGGTCGGCCCACGCCCCAGGTCGGTGAGCCGCTGGTTGGTCAATTCGTTCACATTGGTGCCCATGGCTCCGAGCTTGCGCCACCACACCCCCAGGCCGTTGACCACGCCGGGCCGCGCCCGGGGGCTGATTTCGGCTTTGCAGTGGTAGTGGCCACGGGCATTGAAGACGCGCACCCTGTCTCCATCGGCTATTGAACGTGCCACCGCGTCTTGGGCATGGATTTCAATTTTCGGCTCGCCTTCGATGCCGCGCAGGCTTTTCACGTTGACAAAGGTGGAGTTCATGAAATTGCGCGCCGGCGGCGAAATCATGGCCAGCGGATAGGCCGCGTTGGCACCAGCCTCTTCGTAATTGGGCAGGTAGTCGGGCAGTCCGTCCACGCCCATCGCGGCCAGGCGGGCGCTGAAAAATTCGCAGCGTCCCGAAGGCGTGGGAAAGCCGCCCTGCGCAAA
The DNA here is from genome assembly GCA_040400635.1 of Rhodoferax sp. Lineage (GTDB taxonomy): Bacteria > Pseudomonadota > Gammaproteobacteria > Burkholderiales > Burkholderiaceae_C > Allorhodoferax. The sequence goes on along the minus strand of JBBAPY010000011.1, from coordinate 4,102 downwards.
CGGTGCTTGCGGCAAGGGCAGGCTGACAAAGCCGTCTTGTAGCAAGGCATCAAAGCTGATGCGCGCATCGAAAGCGGTGCGGCACAGCGCCTCGTCCCCCTCGGCAAAACAGGGCTCGGTATAGCCCATGCGCTGCGCCAAATTACGGAAAATTTCGGCATTGGAGCGGGCCTGCCCCTGGGGCGCAATCGCCGGGCGGTTGAGCAGCACATCGGTGTGGCCGTAGGTGGTGTGCACATCCCAGTGTTCCAGCTGCGTGGTGGCCGGCAAGATGTAGTCTGCGTAGTCCGCGGTGTCGGTTTGAAAATGCTCTAAGACCACGGTAAACAAATCTTCGCGGGCAAAGCCTTGCACCACTTTGCCCGAGTCCGGCGCAATCGCCACCGGGTTGCTGTTAAAGACCAGCAAGGCGTCAATGGCCGGGCCAAATTGCGCGCTGGCCGGGCGCAGCAAATCATCGCCGATGGTGCTCATATTGATGGTGCGGCAAGGCCCCGCGGGACGCAAATCCGGGCGGGTGTGGCCGCTGTCATCAAAGCCGTGCGTGCCCGAGTTGGAGAGCAGCATGCCGCCAGCCGGTTTGCGCCAGGCGCCTATGAGCGCAGGCAAGCAGGTCACAGCGCGCACCGCATTGGCGCCGCCGTGCGCGCGTTGCATGCCGTAGTTCAGGCGTATGGCCGCACTCTCGCCGCGCAGCATGGATTGGCCGTAGTCGCGCGCCAGCGATTCAATTTGCGCTTGCGGCACGCCGCAGACCTGGGCGGCGCGCGCTGGCGTCCACTGCAGGGCGCGCTCGCGCAATTGCTCCCAGCCCAGGGTGTAGCGCGCGATGTAGTCGTGGTCCAGCCAATCGTGGGTAATCAATTCGTGCATCAAGGCCAGTGCCAGGGCTGCATCGGTGCCTGGCCGCAGGGCGATGTGTTCATGGCATTTTTCGGCCGTCTCGGTGCTGCGGGGGTCTATGCAAATGATTTTGGCCCCGGCGCGCTTGGCCTCTTGCGCATAGCGCCAGAAATGCAAATTACTGGTAATCGCGTTGCTGCCCCAAATCAGAATCAGCTGCGCATGGGCAAAGTTTTCAATCAGCATGCCTTTGCGCACGCCCAGGGTGTAGTCCAGCCCGGCAGCGCCGGCCGATGAGCAAATCGTGTAGTCCAGCATCGAGGCGCCCATGCGGTTGAAAAAACGCGAGGACATGGCGTCGCCCTGCACCCAGCCCATGGTGCCGGCGTAGTTATAGGGGAGCACGGCTTGTGGCCCACGCGCCGGGTCTTGCACGATGCTTTGTAGGCGCGCAGCGATGTCGTCCAGCGCCACGTCCCAGCTGACCGGTGTGAATTGCCCTGAACCTTTGGAGCCGCTGCGCTTGAGCGGCTGCAACAGGCGTTCCGGGTGGTAGCTACGCTCGGTGTAGCGCGCCACTTTGGTGCACAGCACGCCATTGGTTTGCGGATGGTGTGGGTTGCCCTGCACTTTGATGGCGATGCCGTTTTGCACGGTCGTTATCAGGGAGCAGGTGTCCGGACAGTCATGCGGGCAGGCGCCCACGACTTGGTGGCTTGCCGTGTCGGTGCTGGCGCTGTGCGCCACGGTGCTGGCTTCTGGCATAGTGGAGAGGCGCGGGCGGGGCCGCACGATGGCTGAGACAAGCGGCCATTGTGCCGCCATCTGCCCCTTTGTGCCGCCCGGCGCCGCCGGGTCGGGCCTGTTTAGTCATGTGAAACGAAAGTCCGCCATGGAATTAATCGACGCGATTGTGGAAAATGCTCCCGCTATAGCCGCTGTGCGGCGCGATTTGCACGCCCACCCCGAGCTGTGTTTCAAGGAAGAGCGTACGGCCGATGTGGTCGCCGCCCAGCTCAGCGCCTGGGGCATTCCCATGCACCGGGGCATGGGTACGACCGGCGTGGTCGGCATCATCCAGGCCGGTACCTCCAAGCGCGCCATTGGCTTGCGCGCCGATATGGATGCGCTGCCTATGCAGGAATTCAACACCTTTGCCCACGCCAGCCGCCACCCGGGCCGTATGCATGCCTGTGGCCATGATGGCCACACCGCCATGCTGCTCGCTGCGGCCCAGCACCTGGCCAAGCACCGCGACTTTGATGGCACCGTCTATGTCATCTTCCAACCCGCCGAAGAAGGTGGCGGCGGCGCGCGCGAGATGATTGCGGACGGATTGTTTGAAAAATTTCCGGTCGAGGCGGTGTTTGGCCTGCACAACTGGCCGGGCGGAGATGTGGGCGAGTTTGCAGTCAGCCCCGGCCCGGTGATGGCGTCGAGCAATGAATTCAAAATCGTGGTGCGCGGCAAGGGCGGCCATGCGGCAATCCCGCACAACACCATCGATCCGGTGCCGGTGGCCTGCCAGATGGTGCAGGCCTTTCAAACCATCATCAGCCGCAACATCAAACCCATAGAAGCGGGTGTGATCTCCGTCACCATGATCAACGCTGGCGAGGCCACCAACGTCATCCCCGACAGCTGTACTTTAGAGGGCACGGTGCGCACCTTCACCGTGCAAGTGCTGGACAAGATTGAGGCGCGCATGCGCGATATCGCCCAGCACACCGCCGCCGCTTTCGGCGCCGAATGCACCTTTGAGTTTTCGCGCAATTACCCGCCCACCATCAACTCCGAAGCCGAAGCTCTGTTTGCGCGCAAAGTGATGGCCTCTATCGTGGGCGAACACCGGGTGCAAGTACAGGAGCCGACCATGGGGGCGGAAGATTTTTCTTATATGTTGATGGCCAAGCCCGGCTGCTATGCCTTTATCGCCAACGGGGACGGCACCCATCGCGAATTGGGCCACGGCATGGGCCCCTGCATGCTGCACAACCCCAGCTACGACTTCAACGACGCCTTGCTGCCCTTGGGTGCTACCTACTGGGTGCGCCTGGCACAGGCCTGGCTGGCGCCAAAAGACTAGGCTGGCGCAAAGCGTTGCGCAGCCATCTGTAACAGGCCGTCAAAAATCAGGTTGTCCACCAGCTCGAACGGGCGGGTCATGGACGGGGCCATTTTCCAGCCGGCACCACCGGTCATGATGCACAAGGGTTCACCGCCGCAGTGGCTGCGCACATGCTGCACCATGCATTCCACGGCACCGGCTATGGCGTAGGTGCCGCCGCTGGTCAGTGCGTCGCTGGTATTGGTGGGGAAGGGGCGCACTTCGCCCGTGGGCACATGTAAACCGGCGGTGCCGGATTCCAGGGCGCGCAGCATGATGCCGTGGCCCGGAATAATCATCCCGCCTAAAAAGCGCCCGTCGGCGGATACCGCTTCAACAGTCACTGCGGTGCCCACCATGACCACCACCATCGGGCGGGCCGGCCCCTGGGCACGCATGCGGTGGTAGGCGCCGATGATGGCGACCCAGCGGTCGGCGCCCAGGCGGGTGGGATGGTCGTAGCCGTTGACAACACCGGCTTCGCTGTCGCTGGCCACCACCCATTGGGGGGCAACGTCCCACAGCTCCATTTGCAGTTCCACGCGGCGCTTGACGGCGTCCCCGGCTACCACGCTGCCCAGCACATGCTGTGGCGCAGGTAGGCGGCTCCAAGCGCCGTCGGCCAGCTTGTCGATGTTCTCTAAAAACTCAGCGCCCTGGGCCAGCAGGGCGGCGCCGGGATGCGCTGCGCGGTACTGGGCCCATTTGAGGCGGGTGTTGCCGATATCGAGCGCCAGAAAAGTCATAAACAGAGGAAAGTTTGGGCGCATTATCGCCAAGCGCCGGGAATAGTTTACAGTTGACGTTTACGTAAACGTCAATGCCGCCACCGGCCAACCCTTTCGTACCCGCACCAAGGCTGTTTCACCATGACTGATTTATCCGCAGAATTCAAGGCGCTTGCCAATTACCGGCCCACGCACAAAGTGCGTTTTGTTACCGCCGCCAGCTTGTTTGACGGGCATGACGCCGCTATCAACATCATGCGCCGCATTCTGCAGGGCATGGGTACCGAAGTCATCCACCTGGGCCACAACCGCAGCGTCGAAGAAGTGGTCACCGCTGCCTTGCAAGAAGACGTGCAGGGCATTGCGATTAGCTCCTACCAGGGCGGGCATGTGGAGTATTTCAAGTACATGGTGGATTTGCTCA
>JBBAPY010000010.1:0-24178 GCA_040400635.1 Rhodoferax sp. | reverse complement strand
TTGTCGAACTTGCTCTTGGTCACCGAGTCATTGACGTTGATGGCGCGGAAAGCCAAATCGCCACGGGCGGCCATTTCGTTCAAGCGCAACACGCCTGTGGTGGTCTCTTCCGTCACACCGACGATGTTTTTTAGGCGGCGGCTGTACCAAGTGGGGTCTAGCTTGAGCTTGGCCTTGATGGAGTTGAAGAGGCACACCTCTTCTTCGCTACCCGGCTTGGCCAGCAGCTTGCTATTTTTCTCGGCCTTCGCACCCAGATGCATCAAGAGCGTGGCGTCGCCGCCGTCGTCCAAAATCATGTTCGGGCCTTCGGCAGCCGTACCTTTTCTGCCGTCGAATTCAAAGATGCGGTGGGTGTAGTCCCAGTAGTCGGCCAGCGACTCGCCTTTGTAGGCAAACACCGGCGTGCCGGCGGCCACCAAGGCGGCAGCCGCATGGTCTTGGGTGGAATAGATGTTGCACGAAGCCCAGCGCACTTGCGCGCCCAGGGCTTGCAAGGTTTCAACCAGCACGCCGGTCTGGATGGTCATATGCAAGGAACCGGTAATGCGCGCGCCTTTGAGGGGCTGGGCTTTAGCGAATTCTTCGCGAATTGCCATCAGGCCGGGCATTTCGGTCTGGGCAATGTTGAGTTCTTTGCGGCCCCAAGCGGCAAGGCTTAAGTCGGCAATTTCGTAGTCCTGGTTTTTAATGGGTTTCAATACAGCGTTCATGACAAAGGCTCCAAAAAGTACATTTTGAAAACCACTGACGAAAGGGGAGAAAGTGGACTCACCCCGCAGACATCAGTGGGTGAGCGCAGTTGAAACAAGCAGGAGTCAGAGCCCCTGTACCCCGAGCCTCATTCACTTTGCGTGAACTGCATCGCTCCTCGGGGTGTACCGATGATACCAAACCTTGCCTCAGCCCATTGGCCAAGGTGCACTGGATCGCTTAGGGGCCAACGATGTCACGCACCCATTGCGGCAGCGGCATGGCCTTTTGGCTGGGAAAGTCCACCCAGATGGTGGTGGCGCCGCCGGCCGCGTCCACCTGACCCGGCTGGTCCGCCCGCTCCATGGTGACCCAGGACTCGAAGGTGGTGCGGGCCGGGTCGCTCACATACATCTTGACACGCACGTCACCGGGGTAGCGCAACTCGCGGTAAAAATTGCAAAACGCATTGACGATGATGGGGCCTTCGCCCGTCGCGCTGGGCGCGCATCCAATGATGCGCATCCAATCAATGCGTGCCGTTTCCATGTAACGGAAATACACGGTGTTATTGATATGGCCCATCGCATCCATATCGCCCCAACGCATGGGGATCAACATCTCGTAAACGAGTTTCTTGGATGGGGGGATTTCGATTCGCATGGGGTACAGGCCTGCGGCGGCAGGCCGCAAGCGGCTGAGGGCTAAGGGCTACGCACCAAGCGCACAAACACACCTTTGGTCGCGCCGTCCACCGTGGTTTCGCTGCCATCGTAAAAATTCACGATCCAGGCCGCCGAGCTATTGGGCACCAGGGTGCCGGTCCACGTGGCCTGCGGAAAGGGCGATGTGCTGCCCTGCGGGAACTTGGTCTGGTTAATCGCGCGCGCTTCGTTCGCCGCCGAGACCACCTCGCTGGTGATTACTTCTTTGGGTATGCCATCGGTCCAACCGGTACTTTCAGGTGCCGGGTAGGCAAAAGAGCCGCCTTTGGGCGTGCCTGGCGGTAGGTCACCTCGATAAAAAGCATAACCTGTCACCATGCCCTGCTTGGAACTGGCAGTGAGTAAGGGGTAGTCTGGCAATGGTTTGGCAAAGCTGCCGCCCTTGGGAAAGGGATCTAGGCCCTCCACGTACTGGCCGCGGAAAAAAGCCACACCGGTTACCGTGGTTCCGGGACTCGATACCCCGCCAACTTCGCCGCGCATGATGATCGACGGAGAACTTGGCCCGTCACGCATATACACATCGCTGCTCTTGGGCGGGAAGTGCCAGCTCAGACCATCAGCACTGAACTCCAACTTGCTGTCGGCTTTGATTTGTTCTGGCTTGGACCAAGCGGCCTCCTGCGTGCCTGCACCACTGGCGGTGAACAGGCGCTTGGTGTACCACAAGGGTGTGCCTTCATGCGGCGTCGGGTCGCCGTCCAGCGGGTCTGGCGTTACGCCATCGGTCCAGCCATTGCCCGTTTCTCCGGCGACGCGAATGGCGGTTCCCGGTGGCGTTTTTTTGCGCATATAGACATCTGTGTTGGCCGCAGCATCGTGCCATGTTTTAGTGTCTACACTAAATTCCATGCCTTGCGTATCGACCAGCACCGGGTTACTCCAACTAGCCTCTTGTTCCCAGCCGCCGGTTACTGTAAAAAGACGCGAAGTCATCCACAAACCGCTGGCTGCGGTTTTGTATTTCCACACGCCGGTGCATTTGCGGTCTACCAGGTTGGCCAGCTCTTGCTTGGTGGGCAGGCGCCAGGATTTTTTGTCAGCGCCGGCAGCCGTTGTGGCCAGCGCCACGGCTTCGGCCTGGGTCGCGGCTTTGGCTTGGCCGGTGCTGCAGGTATCACCACTCAAGCCCTCTACGCATTGGCGCCAAATCAACTTGGTCTGGCTGTCGGTGACTTCGGCAGCAGCAACCGTGAATCGCGTGTCAGGGCGCGTGACCTCTATGCTGGGAATGCAGGTGGCCGCATCGCTTTGCTTGGCCGTTTGTTTGGCTCCGACCACGACAAAATGCGGACCTAATACCTTCTCTTTGTTGTCAATCGTATTGGTATTGATCGGAGAGCCAGACGCCGATTTTGATAGCTTAAAAGTTGACGTTGTAGCATTCGCTTCCACGATGTAATAGCTCTCATCCTGGCTAAGCGTTTTCGGCAAAGTGCCGGCTGTGCGCAGGTTAACTAACTGGTCAAAGGCGATGGGTATTTTAGGACTACCGTCCAATGTCACCTCCCATTTGCTAGCCTCGGCCCCGGTCAGACCATATTGGGTCACTGTTATTCCAAGGTTGGTCTTCGCAGTGACTTTGGCCGCATAAGACTGCACCGGCAGCATCAGGCGCACCGGACGCGCGCTGGACTTCAGGCCATCAGCCACCTTGCCGCTACCAAAGTTAAAGGTCCACGCGTAATTGCCAAGTGGGTTGTTAGCGCTGGGGGTTCGGGTCCAAAACGCAGTACTGGCAACTGGCTCAGATTCCAGGTCAGGAAAGTAATCAAGGTTGGCCAGTACCGACGCGGCGTAATTCAAGGGGAATTTTTGCAATTCGTCGACGCTGGGCACCACCCAGGTATCAAAACCACACAGCTTGTTGTTGTTCACCGATTTGGCGTAAGCCTCGGTATTGCACTTGCCGGGATCACCCACGCCTTTGCACGTGGTGTTGAATTCGACTCCATCGGAGCCGCCGTTTAATTTGATTAAGCTGGTGCTGGTTTTTTTGGTAGTCGCATCCGTCGTCTCTACCGCCGTGGTGCTGCTGTCAAACCAGGTGTATTTATGCCCTTTATGGCGCTGATGGTTGGGGTCATTGCGCTTGACTTCCCAATACACGCGGTTAGCGGTGTCATGGACACAGTCCCACTGTGTGCCGTCCTCCTCGTTACCATTATCGGACCATTTACGAAACTGGTTTTTTAAAGCCACCCCATAACTATCCAACTTGATGAGTGTGATCAAGTTTTGCTTGCCACCTAACAATTTTTCGTAGAGAAGCGCCTCTTTGCTTAGCTCCTTGTCTGCTGCGATAGCGTCTAAAAGTTTGTCGTAGCCATTACCGGGGGCGCTAGCAGTTGCCGCAGATAAGGTCTGCGTAATGGGCTCACTCTGGATAGCACTCACATCAAAACCATTGGCAATCAAGCCGGATTTGATTTTGTCCCAGACCGCCTGAATGTTGTTGGTGGTGGCAAGCTGACTGAGCGTAGAGGCAGCGGCCTCATTGAAGGTGCTGAAGTAGTTAGTCAAATCACTGGCCTCAACCAGTGTGGCCAGCAAGGCGTCGGTCAAAGGCGTGATATTGGCCACACCAGCCAAGGACAAGGCGATGGAGTGCAGCTTGGCGCCATCTGTGGGCGAAATTTCCAACACACAAGGCGCGATCGCCTTGAAGTCGCCCAGGGCGTCGATCTCAAAAGTACCCTTGGCATCGGTTTTCACCGTTCTTTCAATAATGCCGCTGGGCACCAGGGTATGGCTGCCTTCTTGCTTAGCGCCATTGGTGCTCAGAATGGGCACCCCGGTGGCGGAATTGGACAAATTGAATTGCGTGGCGCTGTTGCCTGGCTTTACCGTGTTGACGATGAAATAGCTTTCGTAGCCGTTGAGCGGTGGCGGCAACTTGCCGGTACTCTCCAACATGACCACCTGGCCGTCAAAAATCTGTGCGTCCGAATATTTCGTGGTGTCCAGCACCGTCACCAGGGCCGCGTTGGCAGCACTGATGGTGATGGAATAGCGCAACCGGTTGGTGCTGGGGCAGCGCACTTTCACCTCCGAGTCGGCCAGGGCCACGCCCACTGCCGCGGTACCACGCAGAGAATTACCCGCAGGGCTCAGAGCCGCCAGCAAGTTATCGACAAGCGCACCCGCGCTCCCGCCACCACAGGAGCTCAAAAGAAGGCACAGCGCCAACCAGCAAACACGCTTCATCGCAATATTTCCAATTAAGGCCCCAAACATAGTTCGCGGTGTCTATACATCGACATATCCGTCGCCTTACTTGAGGACGGTGCGCCCAAAACGCGAAAAAACCGCTTGTAAGGCGACACACCACCCCAAATCCAAGCAAAGAATATGCCAGCCAACTGCCTAGCTATCCCTGATTTACACGCTTTTTTGACTTCCTTGCCGTTGTCGCCAACTTCGACTGCGCCCGCACGTCGCTGCTTTTGAGAAGCATGACTCCTGACCTTGGGTGAGGCCCTCTAAAATCCCCATCCCGTGCGCGTTGCGCTGCCCCATTGGAACCCTCCCGCTTTGTCCTTCGCCTCCGAAACCCGCCGCCGTCGCACCTTTGCGATAATTTCCCACCCCGACGCCGGTAAAACCACCCTGACTGAAAAGCTCTTGCTGTTTTCCGGTGCGATTCAGATTGCCGGTTCGGTCAAGGCGCGCAAGGCTTCGCGCCATGCGACATCGGACTGGATGGAGATTGAAAAACAGCGTGGCATCTCGGTAGCATCCTCGGTGATGCAAATGGTGTACCGCGACCATGTGATTAATCTTTTGGACACGCCGGGACACAAAGACTTTTCGGAAGATACCTACCGCGTGCTGACCGCCGTGGATGCGGCGTTGATGGTGATTGACGCAGCCAATGGCGTAGAGGCGCAAACTCGGCGCCTGATCGAAGTCTGCCGCCAGCGCGATACACCCATCATCACCTTCGTCAACAAAATGGACCGCGAAGTACGCGAGCCTTTGGATATTTTGGATGAGATCGAGCGCGAGCTAGGCATGCCTTGTGTGCCCATGACCTGGCCGGTGGGCCAAGGCAAATTGTTCGGCGGCATTATCAATTTACGCACCGACACCATGACGGTGTTTGAAAGCGGCAGCGAGCGCCTGCCGCAGGACTTTGACGCTATTGCCCTGTCGCATCCCGAGGCCTTGCAACAACGCTTTGGCAGCGAATGGACCAGCGCCGTCGAAAGCATGGAGCTGGCCACCGGCGCATCCCCCGCCTGGGACCATGCGGCATTTTTGGCAGGCAAGCAAACACCGGTGTTTTTTGGTTCGGGCGTGAACAACTTTGGCGTGATGGAAGTGCTGGACGCTTTAGTGGATCTGGCGCCCTCGCCACAAAGCCGCACCAGCACCGTGCAAGTCAACCGCCAGCCGGTGGTGCAGGAAGTGCAGCCCGAGGACAATGCCTTTAGCGGCGTGGTGTTTAAGGTGCAAGCCAATATGGATGCCAACCACCGCGACCGTATCGCCTTTGTGCGCATGGCTTCGGGCAAGTACACGCCAGGCATGAAGCTCAAGGTCATGCGCACCGCCAAAGAGCTGCGCCCCACCAGCGTGGTCACCTTCATGAGCCAGCGCCGTGAGGCGGTGGAAGAGGCTTATGCCGGAGACATCGTAGGCTTTACCACCCACGGCGGTGTGCAATTGGGCGACACGATTACCGACGGCTCGATCAACCTGCAATACACCGGCCTGCCGTTTTTCGCGCCCGAAATGTTTATGACCGTGGTGCTGAAAAACCCGCTACGCACCAAGCAATTGCAACAAGGCTTGGCGCAACTGGGCGAAGAAGGCGCCATCCAGGTTTTTAAGCCCGAGATGGGCGGCAATATGCTCTTGGGCGCGGTCGGGCAATTGCAGTTTGAAGTGGTACAGCACCGCCTCAAGGGCGAGTACGACGCCGACATCCGCTTAGAAGGCAGCCAGTACACCGGCGCGCGCTGGATCAGCGCCGACAGCCCCGCCGAGTTGCGCGAGTTTGTCAATGCCTACCCGCAACGCATGGCCAAGGACGCAGCCGACACCCTGGCCTTTTTGTGCACCAGCCCCTATGACGTGCGCCTGGCGCAAGAGCGCTTTCCGAAAATCCATTTCCACCCCTTGCGCGAACATGCCGGCCTGAGCCTGGGCAGCGCGGGCTAAAGGCCCGGCCTGTGGCGGCGCATCGCGGTCTGGTCGCCGTATTCGGCTCCACGCTGTTTCAGCTGAGCGGCGTGTTTATGTTGCTGCCGCTGCTACTTTTTTTACTCAAACTAGGCGAGGTGTCCAACACCGTGGCCGGCTTGTTTGCGGCTACCGAATGGCTGGGCATTTTTATCGTCACACCATTTGCATCAGCTATTACCCGAGCCATGGGGCGGCGCAATGCGCTGTGGTTGGCCTCGGTCACGCCACCACTGACCGCCTTTGGGTTTTTGTTCACCGACCAACTGGTTGCTTGGTTTGTGCTGCTCTTGCTCGGCGCCATGGCCGGTGGCATGCGCTGGGTACTGGCCGAGGCGTTCATCGCCGAATTTGCGCCGCCGCAGCACCGGGGCCTGTTGATTGGCGCCTACGCCACCATGATTGGCATGACCATGGTGGTCGGGCCCGCGCTGCTGGCCTGGCTGGGCGCAGACGACCCGGCGGCGCTGCGCATCGTCATCGGCTTCATGCTCATCGGCCTGGCCTGGACCGCTTTGATTCCGCGCCTGCCGCAAGACCAAGACAGCGACACCGCCCGAGTCGGCCTGATCGGCCTGTGGCATGCGGTGCGCGCCAACCCGGTGGTAATGCTGGCCGGATTTGTTGGCGGTTTTTTTGAAATGGGTTTGAGCTCGGTATTGCCAATTTACGGCCTGAGCCTGGGCTTGCCAGCGGGGCAAGCGGCCCTGCTGCTGTCCTTGAGCGGCCTGGGTGGCACGCTGTGCGCTATTCCCGCAGGCATGGTGGCCGACCGCTTCGCTTCGCCCGAATTGGGACGGCGCCGACTAATGGTGCTGCTGGCGGTGCTCTTGCTGATTTCCGGTGCCATTGTTTATGCCGTAGCGCAGGCGACCGTGCTGGTGTGGGCAGTAGCGCTGCTCTGGGGCTCGGCGGGTGGCACCTTGTATACCCTCACCATGTTAGACATCGGCAGCCGCGAAACCGGCATCACCCTGGTCAACAGCACCGCAGTGCTGGTGCTGACCTATACCCTGGGCGCGCTGGTCGCCTCCTCCGCGGCGGGGCTCATGCTGGACTGGTCGCCCGGTATGGGCCTGTCGCTGATGCTGATGACCGTGGCCGGTGGCGGTGCGCTTGCGTTTTTGCGCAGTGCGCGGGCCTTAGCTGTACAACATTAAAACCTGCAGGCATCTGATAGATGTATATATTGATGCAAAATAGCATCAATATATGCATAAAGGTCAAATCATGCGCACTACCGTCACCATCGACGACGCTTTGTATGCCAAAGCCCTGGAAGTCTCCGATCCGGATATGGACCGGGCAGACGTTTTCCGTGAAGCGATCAAAACCTTTGTGCGCGTGCAATCGGCCAAGCGCCTGGCAGCTTTGGGGGGCAAGGCGCCAGATATGCCTGATGTACCGAGGGAACGTGAAGGACCGATGGTGCCATGAGCGTCATCGTTGACACCTCGGTGTGGATTGACCACTTCCGGCACAACAACCGGACCTTGGTGGACTTGATGTTGCGCGATAGCGTGCTGGTGCATCCGATGGTCATTGTTGAAATTGCCTGCGGTACCCCGCCGGCACCGCGCAGCCAAAGCCTCGGAAATCTCGCCCTATTGCAAGCTTGCAAACAGGCGACTTTGTCAGAGGTCTTGGCCTTGGTAGAGCGTGAAAAACTGTATGGATTGGGGTGCGGTTTAGTGGATATGTGCTTGTTGGCTTCCACGCTCATCACCCCTGCCGCCACCCTGTGGACGCTGGGCAAGCGCTTGGCCGATGTGGCGCAACGCTTTGGCGTGGCGCATAACCCGGTAATGCACTAGCCCTCGCCCTGGTCACCTTTACTGGCTTCGCTGGGGTGGTAATAGAGTTTCAGCATACGTTTTTTGCGGTGCATTCAAGTAGCAACCATTATGCAAAAGCTTGCAACACATTCGCAACGTTGACACCCACCGCGTCCACCGCATAGCCGCCTTCAAACACCAGCACGGTAGGTAAGCCCGCGCGAGCGATGCGCTCGCCCATGCGCAGATAGTCTTGGCTTTGCAGCGCAAAACCGGAGATGGGGTCGCCGGCAAAAGTATCTACGCCTAGCGACACCACCAAGGCCTGCGCGCCATAGCCAGCGATCGCTTCTAAGGCCAGCTCTAGCGCTTCAGACCAGCGCGCATAGTCGCTGCCGCGCGACAAGGGCAGATTGAGATTAAAGCCCAGTCCCGCGCCTTGTCCGCGTTCATCGGCATGGCCTAGAAAGAACGGGTACTCGGTGCGCGGGTCGCCATGGATACTGGCGAAAAATACATCTGAACGTTCATAAAAAATCGCCTGTGTGCCGTTGCCATGGTGGTAGTCCACATCCAGCACCGCCACGCGCTCTAAGCCGCTGTCGCGCAGGTACTGCGCTGCCAGTGCCGCATTGTTTAAGAAACAGTAACCGCCGAAAAAATCCGCCCCCGCGTGGTGACCGGGCGGTCGGCTAAGCGCAAATGCGGCGCGTCCGCCGTGTGCAATATGCGCCGCCGCACTGAGCGCGCAATCGGCACCGCTGCGCGCGGCCTGCCAAGTGCCAGCGGTCAAAGGCGTGCCGGCATCAAAGGAATACAGTCCAATGCGCGCCGCGAAGTTTTCCGGCTCAAGGTCGGTGCGAAAACTGCGCGTAGGCCAGACACTGGCGATGGCGTCCTGCGCCGCGTTGGCGGGGTCTAGCGCCAGCCATTGCTGCCACGCGGTTTGCAGAAATCGCAGATAACGCGGACTGTGGATGCGGCTGAGCAGCGCGTCGTCAAAATGGTGGGGTATTTGTATGGGCCCCAGCGCCCGCGCCTCCAATGCCGCAAACACCTGGTCTTGGCGCTGGGGCACTTCGTGGCAGGGCACCATGCGGCCGCGGTACATCTCCAGTTTGCCCTGGTGGGCGGCATGGTCGGGGTTGTAAAAAATATGCATGGAGCAAGCCTACAGGAAGATGCCCGCCTGCGGTCGCAAGCGACGGCGCGCAGACTTTAGGCAGGCCTAAGCATCAAAGCCAAAAGGCGCCTAACGCAAACGGCTGGCCACAATACCTAGGGTCAGCGGGTGGAAAAAGAACTCGCCATCCTCGCCTTTTTCATTCGTGCCCACCACCACATAGCAGCCGGCCATATCGCCAATGCGGCGCACTTTGTAGCCCTTGGTTTCCAGCAATTTGGACAGCTTGTCAGAAGCCGTCCAACCCGCTTTCGGGCCGGAGTTGCACTTGGGCGGTGACTGGGCAAAAGCCAGGGTGCTGAGCAGGCATGACATGCCAATGAAAAAAAGGCGACACTGTTTACGCATGGCGTCCTAGAAATTAAAAGCGACACTCCATTGTGCACCGACGCGCATCACCCACCGATAACAGCCCTTTTGCTTGCATTGAAAACCCCCAGGATAGGGCCGGCAGGCCCACAGACCAGTACGCCATTACGCGGCCGCCTCTGGCGCAGCCTGGCCTTTTGCAGGATGGCGATAGGCGCGTCGACTTCAGCCACTGAGCATCGGGTAGAGCGATAGCAGCAAGGCAGCGGCCATGCTGCAGTTGAACACCCGCATACGAAACGGGTCTTGCAAATAGCTGCGTAGCGCGCTGCCAAAGCCTACCCATACGGACGAACAGGGAAAACCTAGCGCCACATACATCAGCCCCAGCGGCGCAATCTGCAGCAGACCGGCACCCGGCGGCACATAAGCACTCATGATGGTGACCGCCATCACCCAGGCTTTGGGGTTAACCCACTGAAATAAGACCGCGCCCCAAAAACCTAATGGTTTGGCCTCGTCTTGGGCACTGGGCAGGACCTGCGGCGCATGGTGCGCGCCGGGCGCCGGCCTTGCTTGCGAGGGAGGCGGCGTCTGGGCGCTATGCAATCCATCGTCCAGCGCAGCAGGGGCCGCAACATGGGGCCGCGCGCTGGCCAAACTCCAGGCCATCCAGACCATGTAGGCAGCGCCCGCAAAGCGCACCAGGTCATAAAAAGCGGGGAACTGCGCCAACACCGTGTGCAGGCCCAGGCCCACGGCGATCACCATAAAGCCAAAACCTAGCTGCACGCCCATGAGGTGCGCCAGCGTGCGCCGGAAACCAAAATGCACGCCCGAAGCCATCAGCATGGTGTTATTCGGGCCGGGTGTGACCGAGCTGACCAGCATGAACAAGGCCGCGCCCCACCATTGCTCTGGCGTCAATCCACCTTCTCCTCATCCGGTGCGGCCGCAGGCATGGTCGGCATGGACCAACGCTTGCCTGCAAACACCACCGCCACCACGGCCAACGCAAAGCCCAGTGTCATCACCTCTAAAGACTCGCCCAGCAAAGGAACGGCCGCCAAAATCGAGAAAAACGGCTGCAGCAATTGCAACTGGCTCACCCGCAAAGCCCCGCCCATGGCCAGACCACGGTACCAAGCAAAAAAGCCAGCCCACATGGAAAACACACCGACATAGCCCAGCGCCAACCAGGATGTGGTGTGGATGGCCTGCTGCGGCCAGTTCCATAAAGCACCAGGCACGGTCAAGGGCAAGGCCATGACGCAGACCCAGCAAATCACCCGCTCTGCGCCCAGCGAAGGCGTCACTTGTGCGCCGTAGACATAACCCACAGCCGCCGAAAGAATGGCGCCCAGCAGCAGCAAGTCGGCCCACTCAGGCACAAAGCCCAAACCTTGCTGGTAGGCGCGTAGCAATGAAAAAAACAGTACCAGCAAGGCGCCCAACACCGCACACACCCAAAAGGCCAGGCGCGCGCGCAAGTGCAGTACCCAGGCTGACAAAGCGGCCGTGGCCAAGGGCAGTAGCGCAGTAAATACCGCCGCATGGCCAGAGGTGACATGGCGCAGAGCAAAGCCCAGCAGCAGCGGGAAACCAATCACATTGCCCAGCAGCGCAAAAAACAAAGGCTTGCGCTGCGCCTGCGTAGGCCAGGGCGAGCGTGTTAAGAGCAAAAACGCTATCGACAAAGCGCCGGCCAGCGCGGCGCGCCCGAAGGTAATAAACCAGGCTGAGAGTTGCGGGTCATCGGTGGTGCCAGTGGCCAGACGGGTCATGGGCAGCGTGACGGCAAATACCACGACGGCCAAGAGGCCCAACCACATGCCCAGGGTTTGCTCGCGCTGGCTCATGTGCCTAGCATCCATAGGGCCGTCAGCACCAGCAAAGCGGCCATGGCGCGGTTAAACCATTGCAAGCGCAGGCCCGTGGGCAGACCCTCGCGCAGCGGGCCGCTCAGCCATTGCCGCGCCAACGAGCCGAGCACCGCGTAAAACAGATTGCTGAAAAATCCAAAAGCCAGCATCACCGGCAAAGTGATAGCAAAACGCGCCAGCACATCTTCCCGTCCGGCCAACCAGCCGCCCACCACGGTAAGCGCCAGCATCCAGGCCTTGATGTTCACAAACTGCAAGAGCACGCCCTGGACAAAACCCACGTTCAATACCGCTGCATCGGCCTGCGCCAGGGTTTTGGTGGTCGCCAGCTTAAAGGCCAGCCACAGCAAATAGGCCACGCCCAGGCCTTGAATAGCCAGTCGCAACATAGGCACCGCCAGCACCATCGCCCCCAGTCCGGCAGCGCACACACTAAATAAAAGCCCCCATCCGACAGGCACCGCGCAGACAAACTGCATCGCTCGGCGCAGCCCGAAATTGGCGGCCATGGCGGTCGATACCGTGGTATTGGGTCCGGGGGTGAAGCTGGTGACGGTCGATAGCAAAAGTAAAGCGACAAATTCGGTCTGAGACATGGTCGCAAATGTAATCCCAATCCCAAGAGCGAGATGTAAAGCGGCCTACACTTCCCCCTCCTGCGCTTACCCCGCGACACACCCGGACAGCCTCACCGTGCTCGCCCCAAGGTTTCAGATTTTGTTTTTCTCCAACCCCCTATTGCAAATCCCCGGCTACGGCCGACTCTGGTTCTCGCTGCTGGTCAGCGGGCTGGGCGGTCAAATCACCATGCTGGCGCTACCGTTGACCGCAGTGGTTTTGCTGCAGGCCACGCCCAGTCAGATGGGCATGCTGACAGCGATGGAGTTGCTGCCCTTTGTATTGTTCTCCCTACCCGGCGGTGTATTTCTGGACCGGCGGCGCAAGTTTCCAGTCTATATCGCAGGCGAATTGCTGATGGGCGCATGCTTGTTACTGATCCCCCTGGCCTGGTGGATGGGGCTCTTGTCCATGCCATTGATGTACCTGGTGGCTTTTTGCCTGGGTTGCGTGTACACCGTGGCAGGCTCTGCAGCGCAAATTGTGCTCATCCAACTGGTCGGACGCGACCAGTTGGTGCGCGCCCATGCGCAAAACGCGCTGGCCAGCTCGCTGGCCGAAGTCACAGGTCCGGGCCTGGCGGGGGCACTGATACGCGTACTGGGCGCACCGCTGGCCATAGTCGCTGACGCCTGCTTGCTGGTCGGTTCTGTGGTGTTGTTGCGCGGTATCCGGATCGAAGAGCCTGTGCCCGGCGTTTCTGCACGCTCGTTTCGGGCCGAATTGTTCGAAGGACTGCACTTTGTGCGTACCCACCGCGTACTGGTGGAACTGGCCGCCATGCTGGGCAGTTGGCAGTTTTTTGCGCAAATGGCCATGTCCGTCCAGATCGTATATGCGGTGCGTGAATTGGGCTTGAGCGAGCACAGCACCGCCATGGCCTATATCGCCATGGGCATCGGCTCGATCGCGGCGGGTGCATGCGGGCCGGTCCTGAGCCGCCGATGGGGAGTCGGCCGCTCTTTGCTCTTGGGCCTGACCTTAACCTCGGTAAGTTGGCTGGGGGCGCTGGCGCTGCGGGCATGGGTGGATGCGGTGCTCTTGTTTGGCGGCATGCTGTTGTGCTTTAGCCTGGGCGCCACGCTGATGTTCATCAACATGATTTCGCTGCGCCAAAGCAGCGCACCGCAGCCCATGCTCGGGCGCATGAATTCGACGATGCGCTGGCTGGCCCTGATTCCATCGGCCCCGGGCGCGCTGATCGGCGGCTGGGTCGCAGAACACTGGGGCCTGTCCTATTCGCTGGGCATGGCCGGCGGCGGTTGCCTGCTGGTGGCCCTGGTCTTTAGCGCTCGCCCGCTACTGCGCAGCATCCTGGTGTTACCGCAAAGTCCACCGACCGATCTGATGCAAGTTGCGTCGACGCAAGACATGCCGACGCAGCATCGCGACCAGCAGGTCCAAATTTAGGCAGCAGCGCCCTGCCCCAAGCGACCATCGACCACTTCAATTGTCCGATCGCAGCGCGCTGATAGCTCCGGGTTGTGGGTAACGAACAAAACCGCTGTCGCATGCGCTTGGCACACGCTACGCAGCAAAGCAAAGACGCCGTCAGCGCTTTTGGAGTCCAGGTTGCCGGTGGGCTCGTCGGCCAATATCAGCGCCGGCTGCATGGCCAGCGCGCGCGCCACCGACACGCGTTGCTGCTGGCCGCCAGACAGGCGATTGGCCGGTGCGTCAAGCCAAGGCCGCATGCCCACGCTGTCCAGCAATTGCGCGGCCCGCGTGCGCATAGTGGCATCCATAAAACCCTGGGCCGCGTACATCGGCATCATCACGTTTTCCAGGGCGC
Source organism: Rhodoferax sp. (assembly GCA_040400635.1). Lineage (GTDB taxonomy): Bacteria > Pseudomonadota > Gammaproteobacteria > Burkholderiales > Burkholderiaceae_C > Allorhodoferax. The sequence goes on along the minus strand of JBBAPY010000010.1, from coordinate 10,013 downwards.
TAAATGCGCTGAGCAAATGGTGGTACTGGAATACAAAGCCGATGCTGTGCCCGCGCAAATGCGTGAGCGTGGCGTCGCTGAGCTGCGTGGTCTCCAGGCCGGTAATGCGCAGGCTGCCGCTGCTGGGTCCATCCAAGAGGCCCACGGTATTGAGCAGCGTGCTCTTACCGGACCCCGAGGGGCCAACGACCGCACAAAAATCGCCGGGGTACAAGCGCATGTCAATACCGTGCAAAACTTCGATTTCATTGTCCGCGCCGACGTTGAATGATTTGCGTATGCCTTGCAACTCCAGCACCGGCGCAGGTTTGCCCAGTTCAGGCACGGATAGCCACCACCGGGTCTAAGCGCGCGGCCCGCAAGGCGGGGGCTAGGGCCGACAGCAGGCCGGTCAAACTGGCTAAGGCCAGCGCTTGTATAAACAGCGCACTGTCCATCGCCATGGCAAACATGATGCTGCCATCGGCGTTACGCATATAGCGCTGCCACAGCACCATGGCCAGGCCACCGATCAGCGCGCCCACCAGTGCGCCGGCCAGCCCGAGCAAGCCGCCTTGCAATAAAAACACCCGCATCACCTGCGCGCGGCGCACGCCCATGGCGCGCAAGATACCGATCTCGCGCGAGCGCTGCACCACCGAGACCACCAGCACACTGGCAATGCCAAAGCCCACCGACAAGGCTACAAAAAAACGGATGGCGGTGTTGGCCGTGGTCTGCGCCCGCACGGCAGTAAAAAACTGCTCGTTGGTTTTCATCCAGCTATCGGCCTGCAAGCCAGTATGGCTTTGGATTTGCTGCGCCACGGCCTCGGCAGCGTAAATATCGTGCAGCGTCAGGTCCAGGATGGAGGCGCCACCGGCCAGACCGAACAGGCTTTGCGCGGTGCGCATGGCCATAAACACATTGCGGCTGTTGGCCCCTTTGTTACCCAGGTCAAAAATGCCGGTCAGCTTGAGCGTCAAGACAGTGCCGCTGACGGTAGCGATACGCAGCGGGTCGCCCGGCACCACGCCTAGGTCTGCGGCCAATTCCGTACCTATGAGCAAGCTATCGCTGCCGATATCGGGGCTGCCTTGCACCATCTTGTCGCGCAAAGCGATGATTTGAAAATACACATCGGGCAACATGCCGACCACCGATACCGAGTGACTGGCCTGCCCCCGCGTCACCAAGGCCGCACCCAGAACCGCTGGCGAGACCAACTTGACTTGCGGCATGGCCTGCAATTGCAGCACCAGGCTTTGCCACTGGTCTATGCCTTTGACGCGCTGCAAGGGAATTTGCAGCGTGGCCGCTTCCACACCGGCAGCCTCCACCCCTTGCACGCGCGCCCGCTCCTTAGAACCCAGCACCTGGATATGGGCCTGTCCGGCCAGCACCCGGTTCACAAAATTGGCCTGCAAACCATTGAGCAAGGCCGACATAAAAATGATCACCGCCACGCCAATCGCAATACCGACCACGATAAACAACGTCTGAATACGCCCTTCGCGCAAAAAGCGCCAGGCCACCAGCACCTCAAAAGGCAGCCAGGCCGTTTGCTTCATGGCAGCGCCTGCCGTATGCGATCGCCCTCGTGCACGGCGCTCTGCGCCACGGGTACCAGCAGGTCACCGGGCTGCAATCCGGACACGACTTCCACCCGGCCTTGGGCTTGCAAACCCAGACCTACGGCCTGGCGCTGCGCGCGGCCATCGCGCCACAGCAAGACCCAAGGCCTAGCCGGGTTCGCATCGTGCACTGCCGTCAAGGAAATATGCAGCGCTTGCATGCGCCGCGCCACTTCAATATCGACCGAGACCGTCATGTCCTGGCGCAAGTGCGCCACCGGGCCGGTCACGTCCAAACGCACTTCGATAGCGCCACGCTGCGGGTCTACCGCCGGGTTGATAAAGGCCACACGCGCGGCAAACTTTTGCTCGGAAAACGCGTCTGCCGAGGCCCAGGCGGTTTGACCGGCGTGCAACCACTTCAGGTTTTTTTCGTCGATCTGCAGCACCAGTTGCATAGTGCCTTGCGGCGACAGCACCAGCAGTACTTTTCCGGGCTGCACGCCGTCGCCGGCCTCCACATTGCGGGCCATGACCATGCCATCAACCGGGGCGCTGATACGGCTGTAGCGCAAGCGTGCCTGGGCGGTTTGCCATGCCGCTTGGGCCTGACGCAAACCGGCTGTGACACTCGCAGTTTCTGCGCCCGGGGACTGCAGGCTAGACCATTGGTGCGCCGCAATCGTGACCTGGGTTTGGGCCAGATCTAGCGCGCGCTGCGCCTCTTCGGCCGCAGCGGCGCCATAAAAGCCTTGGGCATACAACTCTTGCGCACGCGCCGCATTGCGCTGCGCGCTGCGCAGGTTCAACTGTGCCTGCGCCACGGCCTGATCGGCCAGCGGTTGTTTCAACTCGGCGTGCAAGCGCAGATTACTCAGCGCCAATTGTTCGGCGGCAGCCGCTTGTGCCACATTGGCCTGCAACTCGCTGTTGTCCATCTCCAACAGCAATTGCCCGCGCTGGACGGCCTGGCCTTCAGCGACCAGCACGGTGCGCACCGTGCCGGTAATTTGCGCGCTCAGGTTGATACGGTGTGCCGTCTCTACGCGCCCGCTGGCCACAATGGTGTGTACCAAGGTGCTTTGCACCACCGGCTCCAAGGTAATTTGCGGGCCCAGCAGTTGCCGGTACGCAAAAAATACCAGCACGCCGATAGCCGCCAAGCCTGCGGCCCAAAAGCCCAAGGTGCGCATCTTCAAAGCCATGGCGCAAACCTAGCTAACGCAAGACTCATGCAGCTGCAAAGTGCGCCAGCACCATCCCCGCGCCAAAGCTCTCGCCATCCCGTACCGCTATCGAAGCGATATGCCCGTCTTGCGGCGCCTCCACATCGATAGCAGCTTTCACCAGCACCACGTTCGCCAGCACCTGCCCTTTGCGCACCGGCACGCCCGGCGCCACCAGCCATTTGTCCAGCAAGGCATGCGCCTCTTCCTGCCCGCCGGTCCACACCGCGGCGGGCAATAGGATGTCCATCATGCGGCCACCGCCTTGGCCAGCTTGCCCACGAGCAAGGCCTGGGCGGCTTTGACGATGTCGGCTACTTGCGGAATCACAAACTGCTCCAAGGGCCGGCTATAGGGGATAGGCACATTGGGCACTGCCAGGCGCATCACCGGGGCTTTCAAGGCCACGGTGTCCAGGTTTTCGGCAATCAGCGCTGCAATCTCACCGCTCAGACCAAAGCCCAGGTAGTCTTCATCGGCAATGAGCAGGCGTCCGGTTTTGCGCACCGACTTGAGAATTGCCTCTTTGTCCAAAGGCACGAGGGTGCGCAAGTCCAAGACCTCGGCATGGATGCTTTGGCCTTGCAGTTCATGCGCGGCGAGCATGGCTTTTTGTACCATTTGGCTCAGGCTCACGATGGTGAGGTCAGCGCCCTCTTGCATCACCTTGGCCTGGCCCAGGGCAATGGCATACGCCTCCTCGGGCACTGCATTGCTGCTGCCTTGCAGATAAGCCATCCACGGCAGGCCCATGATGCCTTTGTGGTACATGAACATCACCGGGTTGTCATCGCGAATCGCTGCCGTCATCAAGCCCTTGGCGTCATACGCATTCGATGGGACGACCACCTTGATACCCGGCATGTGCGCAAAGGTGGAATACAGGCATTGCGAATGTTGGGCGGCGTCGCTGTAACCGCCGCCGATGGCGGTAGTCAGCACCACCGGCAATTTCACATGGCCGCCAGACATATAGGTGTTTTTGGCCAGGTGGTTGTAGATCTGGTCCATGCATACACCGAAAAAGTCCACAAACATCAGCTCCACCACAGGCCGCAGCCCGGCCGCCGCCGCACCCGTGGCCGCGCCGATGAAGGCGGTCTCTGAGATGGGTGTGTCCATCACCCGCTCTTTGCCGAACTTGTCCAGCAAGCCGCCGGTGGCGCCAAAGATACCGCCATAACTGCCGATGTCCTCGCCCATGACAAATACGGTGCTATCGCGCGTCATCTCTTGCGCGATAGCTTCCGAGATGGCTTGCGCCATGGTCAATATGCGTTTTGTTTTCATACCAATGCCCTCGCAGATGCCCGGTCTTGCACAAACACATCGGCCAGCGCGTCTTGTGCATCGGGGTAAGCGCTGTCTGCAGCAAAGGCAAATGCGCGCGTGACGCGCTGCTGCGCTTTGGACACCAGGGCCGTCTCTTCGTCGGCACTCAGGAGGCTGCGCTGTTTGAGCAACTTAGACATCAAGCCAATCGGGTCGCGCTGGCGCAGGTGCGCCACTTCGTCTTTGGGTCGGTAACTTTCCGGATCACCCTGAAAATGCCCGAAATAGCGGTCGGTGCGCACTTCAATCAAGCTCGGGCCGTCGCCGCGTCGCGCCCGCGCAATCGCAGGGGCCATAGCCTCAAACACCGCAACGGCATCGTTGTCCGCCACGCGAATGCCGGGAATGCCATAACCCGCTGCGCGGTCGGTGACCCATTGCACCGAGGTGGCCTTGGACTTAGGCACCGAAATGGCCCACTGATTGTCCTCACACACGAAGACCACCGGCAGCTTCCACACTGCTGCCAAATTGAGCGATTCATGGAAGGCGCCCTGATTGGCTGCGCCTTCGCCAAAAAACGCGATAGACACCCAGTTTTTGCCCATTTTTTTGGCGGCAAGCGCAGCGCCGCAGGCAATGGGCATGCTCGCGCCCACGATACCGCTGCAACTGAATTTATGCGCGTTGTCAAACAAGTGCATATGTCCGCCCTTGCCCTTACCCAGACCGGTCACCTTGCCAAACATTTCCGCCGTCATGGCATCGAGCGGAACGCCTTTGGCGATCGCAAAATGGTGCGGCCTGTGCGTGCCCACTACGGTGTCATCGTCGCTTAGGTGCGCGCACACACCGACGGCCACCGGCTCCTGCCCGGCCGCCAAATGCATCTCGCCGGGGACCGGCCCGCCACCAATATCAAAGGCCAAACCTTTTTGTATCACGGGGGGTAATTTGCCCTCCATATACACCGCCGCCATGGTCTCTTCGTAGTAGCGGATTTCGACCATTTTTTCGTACATCCACAGTAGTTTTTCTTTGCCGATTTGCATGGTGCCTCTCCGGGTTAAAAACCGTTCCCGTGTCGCGAAACCATCACGCTTCGTAGGCAACGCCGAGAATGTCTTCATACTAGGCTACTGGCCTTGGCTGCGCTTGATGTGGGTCAAGCTTTCACGCACACCTGGACTGCAGCATCTAGGCCATTGCGCGGCCAAAAGGCCGTGGCAATCCATGGCCTTAAGGCCTACGTGCTTAGGCCTCTATACCTGCTGCGATGGAGGGTTTGCGTGCTCACCCGTTTGTAACTGCCGCAGTGCTTCAAGCTTGGCCGCGTAGTCAAAGCCCTCGGGCTCCTCAAACTCCACATAAGGTACCGCGCTGGCTATTACGGCGAGCTGTTTATGCTGGTGTTTGATGGGACAAAAATAGGCTTCGGTGGCCTGAATCACGGCCGAGGCAAATGCTGCCACGCCCATGGCATAGGCGCAATAACTGCAATGCGCTTTGGACACCCAGTCCAGGTATCGCAGTTCCTGGCGGTCAAACGCATTGAACTGTGCCCGCGCAATGCGGGGAATTTTGTAAATCGGAAAACATACAAACTGGTAAATCCATACCGATAGATCTAAAAAGACCAGTGGCACCACCATGCCGTAAATCAAGGGGCCGGTAATGATGTTGGCGGGCCGCAAGCGCAGTACCAGCGCCCATAAGCCCAGCGCATTGTTGGGTGCTTGCGCTGGCACCTGCACGGTCACGGCAGGGCCTCCTACTTGACTAAGGTGACGGGCAACTTGCTGACGCTTGCCACGCGCTGCGAAACCGAGCCCAGCAAAAGGTCGCCAAATGCAGAGCGCCCTTTAGCGCCCAGCACAATCAGGTCAAACTTACCCACCTTGGCCGCTTGAATGATTTCTTCGGCCACGTGCCCGGTTTTGATAATCATGTCGTGCGCCACTTCGGCCTTGTCCAGCAATTTACGCGCGGCCAACAAATCTTTATCACTCAATTCGCGCAGATAGTCTGCCAGCGTGCCTTTGGGTGTGAACTTCTTTATGTGCTTGAAAGCGGTATCGTCATGCACCGAAATCAAGGTGATTTTGGACTTCGCACGCACCGCAGCGACCAGTTGGACCGCGTATTCGGTGGCGCGCAGCGCGCTGGGAGAGCCGTCAACGGCGACAAGTATTTTCATGGTGACATCCCTGAGTCTGAGTTATAGGGCACAGCCTATTGGCCAAGGGTTCCGTGTTGTTTGCGCTATATCAAACAAGGGGCTATCAGGCCGCGCTTTTTGCCTGCCGGCGCACCGCGCCATGCGGCGTGCGTCAAACGCTACCATCGGCGTTTTTGAAAAGAAGTAGGCCAAGCCCATGCACAGCTCTCCCAAGGCCCCCCACATCCTATTTATCATGACCGACCAGATGGCCGCGCCCCTGCTGCCGCTGTACGACCCGGCGTCCATCATCCAGATGCCACACCTCAGTCGCCTGGCGCGCGAGGGCGTGGTGTTTGACTCGGCCTATTGCAACAGCCCCTTGTGCGCGCCCTCGCGCTTTAGCCTGGTGACCGGGCAGCTGCCCTCGCGCATAGGCGCGTATGACAACGCGGCCGATCTGGCGGCCGACATTCCGACCTATGCGCATTACCTGCGCCAACTGGGCTACCGTACCGCCTTGTCGGGCAAGATGCATTTTTGCGGGCCAGACCAGTTGCATGGCTACGAGGAGCGACTGACCAGCGACATCTACCCCGCTGACTACGGCTGGGCGGTGAACTGGGACCAACTGGAAACACGCCCTAGCTGGTACCACAACATGGCCTCCGTGCTGCAAGCGGGGCCCAGCGTGCGCACCAACCAGCTGGACTTTGACGAGGAGGTGGTGTTCAAAGCGCGCCAGTACCTCTACGACCATGTGCGCAACACGCCCACCCAGCCTTTTTGTCTGACGGTGTCTATGACGCACCCACACGACCCGTACACCATTGCCGCCGAGTTTTGGGATTTGTACCAGGGCCTGGACATCCCCATGCCGCGCCACCCGATACCGCAAGAGGCGCAGGACGCGCACTCCCAGCGCCTGCTCAAAGTGATGGATTTGTGGGACAAGCCCTTGGCCGCCGAGGCTATTGCCCGCGCCCGCCGCGCCTACTTCGGCGCATGCAGCTATGTGGACAGCAAAGTCGGCGAGTTGCTGCAAACCCTGAATGCTTGCGGCCTGGGCGAGGACACCATCGTGGTCTTCTCCGGGGACCATGGCGATATGCTGGGCGAGCGCGGACTTTGGTACAAGATGCACTGGTTTGACATGGCCGCCCGCGTTCCGCTGCTTGTGCATGCCCCGGCGCGCTTTGCACCACGCAAAGTGGCGCACAGTGTGTCCACCATCGACCTGCTGCCGACATTCGTCGCTATGGCCGGTGGCGCGGTCGATGCGCAATTGCCATTAGATGGCCGCTCACTGATGCCCCATTTGCAAGGCGCTGGCGGCCACGATGAAGCCATCGGCGAATACATGGCCGAAGGCAGCAAGACGCCGCTCTTCATGATCCGGCGCGGCCCCTGGAAATTTATCTACAGCCAGGATGACATGTGCCTGCTCTACCACCTGCCCGATGACCCGCAGGAGCTGCGCAACTTGGCTGCAGACGCGGCCCATGCGGACACGCTGCAAGGCTTTATGCGGGAAGTGGCTGCGCGCTGGGACATTCCTGCCTTGCACGCCCAAGTGCTGGCCAGCCAACGCAGACGTCGTTTGGTGGGTAGCGCCCTAGCCAAAGGCAAGCGCACGTCTTGGGACCACCAGCCCCTGGTCGATGCGACGCAGCAATATATGCGCAACCATATGGACCTGGACGATTTGGAGCGGCGCGCGCGCTACCCGCAGGTGACTTCTTAAGCCCGTCCCTGCAAAGCAAAGCAGGCACTGCGCGCGCCTACGCGCAGGCCACGGGCGTTGAGGATGTCTGCGCCGCGCCAGACGTCCAGTGCTGCCGCTTGCGCAGCATCCATCCAACCCAGTTGCTCCAGCACCGCGATGGTGGCCGCGTACAAGGCGGGTTTGTTGCCATCGCTGATCTTGATGGCAAAAGCCTCGCCTCGGCTTTTGCTCGCCATGACTTGCACGCCGTCCGCGCCTATCTTGCTAATCCAGTCGCCGCGCCCGGCGCGCATCCAGGCGAGGTCATTGCGGCCACTGCCGCTTACCAACTCCGGGTGCGCGGTCATAGCTTCCCCGAGCAGTGCAAAACTGTCGCCAAACTCTGAATCGGCCGGGCCCGTGGCAAGGCGCGCATAACCGTGGGCCAGGCGGGCCAGCGGCATGGCGTAATTGGGCGCGGAGCAGCCATCTATGCCCATAGGCATATCCTCTTGCTGCATGCCTACCGCGCGCGCCACCGCGCTGCGCACCGCTCGCTGCAAAGCATGGCTCGGCTCGGTGTAGTCCTGCACCGGCCAGCCCTGCTGCACACATAGCGCCACAAAGCCTGCGTGCTTGCCGCTGCAATTGTGGTGCCGCTCGTCATAGACCAAACCCTCGGGCGGCGCTTTGTCCAACAGGGTGAACAAGCCCGGCACATGGCAGCCGCAGCGCAACACCCGGTAGTCCTGCCCGGCCTTGGCCAGGATGGACTCTGCCGTCTGCACATGCATGGGCTCTCCGTTGTGGCTGGCACACAGCAAAGCCAACTCCGCTTGCGACAAGCCCAAGTCCTTGGCGGCACCCGATTGCAGCAAAGGCAAGGCCTGCAAGACCTTGAGGGTGGAGCGGGTAAAGCTCACGCACTGCGGGTTACCCGCGTGTGCCAGCACCGTGCCATGGCGGTCCACCACCGCCACCGCGCCAAAGTGCAGACACTCGCGATACCCACCGCGTGTGAGTTCGACCAAAGGCAGCAGTTCAGCAGGAGACACGGCGCGCACCATTTCTACCGGACAATCCGGCCCAAGCAGCGCCCCTTTAGCGCCATTGCATTCGAGCATAACCGGCCTTGTGGCCACTCTGCCCCACCCCTTGCCAGCACGATACGCCACGCCATGACTGAACTGCGCTCTCCCCTCCAAGCCCATATTGTTCAACTGCTAGTCCAGCCGGGCGAGGCGGTGCAGCAAGGCCAGTTACTGCTGGTGCTCGAAGCCATGAAAATGGAACACGAAGTCTGCGCACCGAGTGCGGCTAAGGTGCGCGAGCTTTTCTGCGCAGCAGGCGACACGGTGCAAGCGGGCGAGGTACTGGCCTTGCTGGACCTGGCACAAGCACAAAGCCCGGCAGCGCCATGGGCCTCGAGCAAGGCTGCGCAACCCGTTCTAGCCTCCCTACCAGCATCCTCCAGCACGCCCATCACTGCACAACACGATAAGCCCGACACAGACGCACAAGCCCGCCCGGACCTGGCACGGGTACAGGCCCGCCATGTATTCACCCTGGACGCCAGCCGCCCCCAGGCCATAGCCAAGCGCCATGCACTGGGTTTGCGCAGCGCCCGTGAAAACATCGCTGACCTGGTGGATGCGGGCAGCTTTTCCGAATACGGCGCGCTAGCGGTCGCAGCCCAAAGCAAGCGCCGCAGCGCCGAGGACTTGATGCGCAACACGCCCGCCGATGGCATGGTCTGCGGCACCGCTAGCGTCAATGGCCAGCCGTGCGTGGTGATGGCCTACGACGCCACCGTGCTGGCCGGCACGCAGGGCATGCGCAACCACCAAAAAACCGACCGCATGCTGGGCATTGCGCTGCAAAACAAACTGCCGGTCGTGCTGTTTGCCGAGGGCGGTGGTGGCCGGCCCGGTGATGTGGACATGCCCATCGTGGCCGGTCTGCACGTGGCCACCTTTGCCAGCTACGCACGGCTCAACGGCCAGGTCCCTGTCGTCGGGATCGCGGCCGGGCGTTGTTTTGCCGGCAACGCCGCGCTGCTGGGTTGCAGTGACGTGATCATCGCCACCCGGGGCAGCAAT
>JBBAPY010000009.1:0-24551 GCA_040400635.1 Rhodoferax sp. | reverse complement strand
CACCGCGTCCCAGGGAGGGGTCGCATCCAAGCCCGGGCCCCAGAGTTCGCCCAGGAGGTTGAGCATCACGGCGTCGCTGTGCTGGCGGGGCTGGATCAGGGGCAGGCCCGCCAGGGTGCGCACTTGCAAGTCAAACTGCGACTGATCGCAAGCGTCCAGGCTGTAGTGGCCGCTGTTGTGCGGGCGCGGGGCGATTTCATTGACCACCAGGCTGCCGTCCTGCAATACAAAAAACTCCACGCACAGCACGCCCACATAGGAAAGCCCTTGCGCGATAGCGCGGGCTGCTTGCACCGCTTGTGCGGCCAGCGCCGCCGGGACATTGCCCTCAAACACTTCGGTAACTGCCAAAATCCCCGCCCGGTGCCCATTGCGTTGTACCGGGAAATGCACCATGGCGCCGTCCGCACCCCGCGCCAGAATGACCGAGCACTCCAAGGCCAGCGGCAGCATTTTTTCCAGCACGCAAACCTGCTGTTGCAGATCGGCAAAAGCCTGGCGCAATTGCGCCCGGTCGGCTACCCGCACCTGCCCTTTGCCGTCATAACCCATGCGCGCGGTTTTGAGGATGCCTGGTAGCAAATCCGCAGGCGCTGCCTCGATATCGGCCGGACTCGCGATCGCGGTAAAGGGGGCGCAGGGCACGCCGCAGCGGCCGAAGTGGGCTTTTTCGGCCAGCCGGTCTTGCGCAATGGCCACGGCCTTGGCGCCTGGTGCAACAAGCCGCGTGGCGGCCAGGGTGGCCAGCGCATCGGCGGGCACGTTTTCAAATTCGGTGGTGATGCCGCTGCAAATGGCGGCTAGTTGCGCCAGCCCTTGCGGGTCCTGGTAGGCGCTTTGGATGTGGTGGTGGCTAACGCGCCCGGCCGGGCTGTCGGCATCGGGGTCCAGTACCGCCGTCTCATAACCCATGGCTTGGGCAGCATGCACAAACATGCGGCCTAATTGACCGCCGCCCAATACCCCTAGCGTCAGCGGCCCGGCGCCCGGGTCGCAGCCCCGCGGGCCGGGTAACAGCGCAGCGCTTGCGCTCATAAGCCGACCAGTCCGTCAGACAAGCCCGTCACCGGCAACAACTGCTCGCGGGCAGCGCGTGTTTGCTCTGCGCGATAGGCATCCAATTGCTTGCCTAGCGCCGCATCGTGCGCAGCCAATAGAGCCACCGCAAACAAAGCCGCATTGGCCGCACCGGCTGCGCCAATGGCAAACGTGGCCACCGGTATGCCTTTGGGCATTTGCACAATGCTGTGCAGGGAATCAACGCCTTGTAAATGCTTGCTGGGTACCGGCACGCCCAGCACCGGCACCGTGGTTTTGCAGGCCAGCATGCCTGGCAGGTGCGCGGCACCGCCAGCACCGGCAATGATGGCGCGCAGGCCCCGGCCCTGGGCCGCTTGCGCAAATGCGAACATGTCGTCCGGCATGCGGTGCGCTGAAAGCACACGCGCTTCGAAGGCGATGCCAAACTGTTGGAGAATCTGCACTGCGTGCTGCATGGTGTCCCAGTCTGAACTGGAACCCATGACGACCGCGATAGGTGTGGTGCTCATAGGGTTGGAAACAGCGCTAGGCACCTGCGCCCGAGGATCAGACGGCAGCCGTGCCGCGAGGCTAGACCCCTAATTTTACGTTTTCACCCCGAGTATTTTTTCATGATCAACGTCACCCTGCAAAATTTTGAAACCGAAGTCATAGCCGCCTCGCACGACATCCCGGTGCTGCTGGACTTCTGGGCCCCCTGGTGCGGGCCCTGCAAGGTGATAGGCCCGCTGTTAGAGAAGGTCGAAACCGATTACGCCGGGCGCTTCAAGCTGGTCAAAATCGACTCGGACCAGGAGCAAGAGCTCTCCAAAGCCTTTGGCATCCGCAGCATCCCTACTTGCGTGCTCATGATCGCCGGCAAGCCGGCCGATGACTTCATGGGCGCGGTACCCGAAAGCCAAATCAAGACCTTTTTGGACAAACACCTGCCGCCCGCAGGCGCCTCCCTCACTGACGCCGAAGACGCGCAGGCCCTGCTGGCGGCGGGCGATGTGGAAGCGGCGCTGCACAAATTGCAAGAAACCCTGGCCGCCGACCCGGCTAATGACGATGCGCGCCACGAACTGGTCAAACTGCTGTTCCACCACAACGCCCTGGAAGAAGCTAAGGCCGCGCTGGCCCCGGCCCTGGCCGCCATCCCCCGCCAGATCCGCTTTGACGCTTTGCACCATTTCTTAAACGCCATCGAGTACGTCAATACCGATCCGCGTGGCAACTGGGAGCTGGCACAGTTTGACGAAGTCATCGCGGCCAACAAGCGCGACTTTGATACCCGCCTGGCCAAAGCCAGGGTCTTGATGGTGGAAGGCCAGTGGACCGTGGCTATGGACGAACTGCTGGAAATCATCATGCGCGACAAAGCCTGGGGCGATGCGGTACCGCGCAAAACCTTTGTGGCGATTTTGGAGTTGCTCACCCCTCCCAAACCCAAGGGCGCAGCGCAAGAAACTGGCAAGACCGCCGGCGGCATCGAAATCGCCGGCAAAGTTGTCGCTGAAACCGACCCGCAAGCGCAAATGGTGGCTACGTACCGGCGCAAGCTGAGTATGGCGCTCAATTAATTGCTAGGCATACGCCGCAAAAGATGAGCTATTGCAAGGCCTACGGCCGCGGCGATCGCCCCCATGGCGTTTTGTGCAGACCTCCACTGGCGCGGCTTGTCTGCAACCCAAGCGCCAAACTCACGCTGTCAAGCGCTGTAACGCTTCTTGGTATTTCGCCGCAGTTTGTGCAATCACGGCATCTGGCACGCGGGGTGCAGGCGGCGTTTTGCTCCAGGCTTTGCCATCGACTTGTGCGGCCTCTAGCCAGTCGCGCACAAATTGTTTGTCGTAACTGGGCGGGTTGCTGCCTTCGGCATAACTCTCCAAAGGCCAGTAGCGCGATGAATCAGGCGTCAGCACCTCGTCCATCAGTGTGAGGGTGCCCGCATCATCTAGGCCGAACTCAAACTTGGTGTCGGCAATGATGATGCCCTTGTTCAGTGCAAAAGCGGCCGCCGCCTCATACAGCGCAATGCTGATATCACGTATGCGGGTAGCCAGGTCCAGGCCGATCATGTCCACGGTTTGGCTGAACGTGATGTTCTCGTCGTGTTCGCCCACCGCAGCTTTGGCGGCAGGGGTGTAAATCGGCGTGGGCAAGCGCGAGGCATTGCGCAAGCCCCCAGGCAGGGCCACCCCACATACCGCGCCATGGGCCTGGTACTCCTTCCAGCCGCTGCCCGCCAGGTAGCCGCGCACGACCGCCTCCACAGGCAATGGCTTGAGGCGTTTGACCAGCATGCTGCGCCCTTGAACTTGGGCCACTTCATCGGCCGCCACCACGCTTTCGGGTGCTTCGCCGGTCAGGTGAATGGGGCACAGGTTCAGGCCCTGGGGGCCGAATTTGTCAAACCAGAACAAGGCCATTTGCGTGAGCAAAGCGCCCTTGCCGGGAATGGGCTCGCCCATGATCACGTCAAAAGCACTGAGCCGGTCGCTGGCGACCATCAAGATGCGGTCGCTGCCCACGGCGTAGTTGTCACGGACTTTGCCGCGTGCCAGCAAAGGCAGGGAATGCAGGGTGGAGGTGTGCAAGGAAAAGGCCATAAGCCGCACTGTAGCGCAGCGCAGGCCGCGCCGTCAGTGCACTACTTGCGCCAGTTCGCCCTTGCTGTAGCGGGTCGCCACCACGACCAGCGAGTCGCCCTTGACCTTGGCGCCTTGGCCTTCGCAGCCGAACTCGATATAGCGGGCTTTGCACAATTGTTTTGCCGCTTCGCGCGCGGGTTTCAGCCAGTCGCGGGCATCAAATTTGTCCGGGTTTTCGGCCAAAAATTTGCGGCAGGCGGCCGTCATGGCCAGGCGGATGTCGGTATCGATATTGATCTTGCGCACGCCGAATTGGATGGCTTTTTGGATTTCCGCGACCGGCACGCCATAGGTCTCTTTCATCTTTCCGCCGAATGCATTGATGGTGGCCAGCATCTCCTGCGGTACGCTGCTCGAACCATGCATGACCAGGTGCGTATTGGGCAGGCGGCGGTTGATTTCTTTGATGCGGTCAATCGCCAAAATATCGCCGGTGGGCTGGCGCGTGAATTTGTAGGCGCCGTGGCTGGTGCCAATGGCAATGGCCAAGGCGTCGAGTTGGGTGCGTTTGACGAAATCGGCGGCCTGCTCCGGGTCGGTGAGCAATTGCTCGCGCGTCATGGTGGCGTCGGTGCCGTGGCCGTCTTCTTTGTCACCCTTCATGGTTTCCAGCGAGCCCAGGCAGCCGAGCTCGCCTTCCACGGTGACCCCTAGCTTGTGCGCCATATCCACCACCTGGCGCGTCACGTCCACGTTGTATTCATAGCTGGCAATGGTCTTGCCGTCGCCTTCCAGGCTGCCGTCCATCATCACCGAGCTAAAACCCAGGTTGATCGCGCCCTGGCAGACTGTCGGGCTTTGGCCGTGGTCCTGGTGCATGACCACCGGGATATGCGGATAGCTTTCGATGGCCGCTTGGATCAGGTGTTTGAGAAAGGCCTCGCCCGCGTACTTGCGCGCACCGGCGCTCGCTTGCATGATGACCGGAGCGCCCACTTCGTTGGCGGCCTCCATGATGGCCTGGACTTGTTCCAGGTTGTTGACATTAAAAGCAGGTATGCCGTAGCCGTGGGTGGCGGCGTGGTCCAGCAATTCGCGCATTGAGACGAGGGCCATGGGAGCTTCTCCGGGAGGTTGGTAACCGCTTGGTAATTTGTACCGATGCGCGATTCTATTGAGATTTGCAGCGCCAGCCCCAAAGGGCGCACTGCATGTCCTTCCCGGTGCGGCAAATGCGCCACACAGTGGCCTTTAGGCGACGCGACAGACCTTCATCATATTCGTGCCGCCGGGTGCGCCCATGGGCTCGCCGCAGGTGATGGCATAGACATCACCGCTGGAAACAATGCCCAGCTTTTTGAGCTGTGCTTCGGCATCGTTCAGCGCGGTATCGCGGTCTTTGCTGCTGCTCATCAGCAAGGGGCGCACATTGCGGTACAGCGTCATGCGGCGCTGGCTGGCCACATTGGGTGTGAGCGCGTAAATTGGCACCTGAATCAAATGGCGGCTCATCCACAACGCGGTCGATCCGCTATCGGTCATGGCCACAATCGCTTTGGCGCCCAAGTGGTGCGCGGTAAACAGCGCGCCCATAGCGATGGACTGGTCGATATGGTCAAAGGTCTTTCCGATGAAGTCGGTTTCCAGTTTCGCCGATTCGCCCGCTTCGGCTGCGACACAGATTTGCGCCATTTCACGTACCGTCTCCAGCGGGTAGCTGCCGGCAGCCGTTTCCGCTGACAGCATGACGGCGTCGGTACCGTCGAGCACCGCATTGGCCACATCACTCACTTCGGCGCGAGTGGGCACCGGGTTGCTGATCATGGACTCCATCATTTGCGTCGCGGTGATGACGATCTTGTCAAACTCGCGGGCCATTTTGATCATGCGCTTTTGCAGCGCAGGCACTGCGGCGTTGCCCACTTCCACGGCCAAGTCACCACGCGCCACCATGATGCCATCCGATGCCAGCAATATTTCTTCCAGTTTGGGGATCGCCTCGGCGCGCTCGATCTTGGCAATCAGGCCGGGCTTGTGGCCGAACTCGGCAGCGGCCACGTTGCACAACTGGCGCGCCATTTCCATGTCGGTGGCGCATTTGGGGAAACTCACCGCCACATAGTCGGCTTTGAACGCCATGGCCGTGCGGATGTCTTCCATGTCCTTGGCCGTCAGCGCCGGCGCTGTCAGGCCGCCGCCTTGCTTGTTAATGCCTTTGTTGTTGGACAGCACGCCGCCTAGCTTGACGGTGGTGTGCACTTGCTGGCCTTGCACCTTGTCCACTACCATGACGATGATGCCGTCGTTGAGCAGCAGCACATCGCCCGCTTTTACTTCTTGCGGCAGCGATTTGTAGTCCAAACCTACGGCATGGACATCGCCTAGCTCGGTGCGGGCCGCATCCAGAATAAAGGCTTGCCCATGCTCCAGAAAAACCTTGCTTTCAGCAAACTTGCCGACGCGGATTTTGGGGCCTTGCAGGTCGGCCATGATGGCCACTTCGCGTCCCGCACGTTTGGCTACCTCGCGCACCATGGCGGCGCGGTCGATATGGTCTTGCGCTGTGCCGTGGCTGAAGTTCAGCCGCACCACATCCACGCCTTCGCGTATCAGGGCTTCCAACATGGCAGGGTCGCTCGAAGCGGGGCCCAAGGTGGCTACGATTTTGGTGGCGCGACGGGTCATAGTGACAGCTTTCTCAATCAAAACGCTCTTCTTTGGAACGCACTTATTGTCCCACGCGGGGATGCGGGCGGTTACATACCAGCGTCAAGGCCTGGCACGCTGTCAATCACGCCACCGCCCAGGCACACCTCACCGTCATAGAGCACTGCCGATTGACCCGGTGTGACGGCCCATTGCGCAGCATCAAAGCCTAGGCTAAACGTAGCGCCATCGCTGGCTTGTAGCGCGCAGGCACTATCGCTTTGGCGGTAGCGCGTTTTAGCGGCCAGGGGCTGGCCGCATGCAGGTGCACTGCCGGCGACCCAGCTCGCATCGGCAGCGCTGAGCGACCGCGATAACAACCACGGATGCGCATGCCCTTGCACCGCCCACAAGGTGTTGGTCTGCATGTCTTTGCGCGCCACAAACCAGGGCGTATGTTCGCCGCCGCCCTTTTGTGCGCCGCGCACCTTCAGGCCGCCAATGCCCAAACCCTGTCGTTGTCCCAGCGTGTAAAAAGACAGGCCCACATGCTGGCCGATAGTGTGCCCTTTGGGGTTTTTAATCGGACCAGGTTCCTTGGCAATGTAGCGGTTGAGGAATTCGCGGAACGGCCGCTCACCGATAAAGCAAATGCCGGTCGAATCTTTCTTCTTCGCGTTGGGCAGACCTATCTCGTCGGCGATACGACGCACCTCGGTTTTGTGCAACTCGCCCACCGGAAAAAGGGTTTTGGACAATTGCGCCTGGTTCAGCCGGTGCAAAAAATAGCTTTGGTCTTTGGAAGCGTCCAGCCCTTTGAGCAACTCAAACAAACCAGTGATTCCGTTGTGCCGCGCGCGCGCATAGTGGCCCGTGGCAATGCAGTCTGCCCCCAGGCGTATGGCATGGTCTAAAAAGGCTTTGAATTTAATTTCAGCATTGCACAAAATATCCGGGTTGGGCGTGCGCCCGGCCTGGTACTCGCGCAAAAACTCGGCAAACACGCGGTCTTTGTAATCGGCGGCAAAGTTGACGTGCTCCATCTCAATCCCCAGCACATCGGCTACTGCGGCGGCATCAATAAAGTCCTCTTTGGAAGTGCAATACCCAGGGTCGGTATCCGCTGCGTTTTCGTCTGGCGCACGGTCATCGTCTTCCCAGTTCTTCATGAAGATGCCGACCACCTCATGGCCTTGCTGCTGTAGCAGGTAAGCACTGACGGCCGAGTCCACACCACCGCTTAAGCCCACCACAATGCGTTGCTTTTTAACGTGCTTGAGTGTGGCGTGCATGTTCGGATTTTAGGCCTGCACCTGCAAGCGGCCCGCTACCGTCGCGCCGGCGCAGTCAGGCGCATGTGCATGCCCTTCAAGCTTGCGAGCGCTTGCCGTACACGCCGGCGTGGGTGTGCAGCAGCTCCAGGGGGTAGCGCTGCCCGGCCACATAGTCTTCTATGCATTGCCATACCAAGGGGCTGCGGTGCTGCAGTGCGCTGGCACGTACTTCCTCTGGCGTCAACCACAGCGTGCGCACAATACCAGTATCGAGGACGCGTTGCGTATCAAAGGCGCCCAGGCTGCCACTAAATGCGAAGCGCATGTAGCTCAGGTCCGCACCACCGGGCCTGGCCGGGCCGTCGGGCAATAGCACGCGGGCCAGGTAGATGCCGACCAGTGCCTCGGGCGTGAACACAAAGGCAGTTTCTTCCAGCGTCTCGCGCGCGCAGGCTTGAACCAGCGATTCGCCGGGGTCCAGGTGCCCGGCCGGGTTGTTCAGGCGCAGGCCTTCGGGCGTTGATTCTTCCACCAGCAAAAAACGCCCCTCGCGTTCAATAATGGCCGCCACCGTCGTCGAGGGCTTGTAGCGCAAATCGTCCATAGGGCTGTGTACGGCGTCTGGATGCTGTCGGTGCGGGTAGGGGCAGCGGCTCTTTATGCGCTGGGGCTTGGAGCGGGCGCGCCCTGCGCATCCTGTGCTTACGTCCCGGGCCGCGCCCCTTCGGCGGCGCGCTCGGCATATTTGTTAAAGCGCCAAGCACTGCCGTCCAGCGTGATGCGCCTCCAGGTGGCACGTTTCTCTGCGGGGCTCATTTGAGGCCAATGTTGCACCTCCGAAAAACTGCGCCCGCAGCCTTTGCAGCTTTCGTCGCCCTGGCTGGTGGAGCAAATCGCGATGCACGGCGTATCCGGCGTGCTGCCATACCAGGCCATCCAAGCCTCGTGCGCCGCACGCGGCATGCTGTGCTCGTCGGCTTGGGTCTCTCGGTAATAGACCAATAAGGCATAGATCTCGGCCAGTGCACGCGTCTGGGCGGGCAAGGACACGCCATCGGGCGAAGGGCTTTTGCCGCGCCAATAATTGATGGCCGACTCGATATCGGTAATGTGTATGCCTGCCATGGGGGGGTGTATAGAGAAGAGGCGCGATGATAGCCGCACCGGCGGCGCTGCCTTGCCCCTACGCCTTCTGGGGCTAGCAGCGGTTTTTTTACACTGGCGGCGTTGAAGGGGAGTAGCCCCCCGTTGTCGGGTCGTCAATACGGACACTTGCTGTCCCGGCCCTACAGATGCCAGTGCTTTGCGCATTGCGCCATCGGGCAAGACCTTCGCCGCACGCGTACGGTTGCCCGAAACGCGTGCGACAGGTGTCTTTTGCCCGCTCCTGGGCGTCTCATTACAGGAATTCAAAATTGTGGAACTGTTTTCAAATGCCTGGTGGTCAGCTCTGCTGGCTATCGTCTTAATCGACCTGGTGCTGGCCGGCGACAACGCTATCGTCATTGCCCTGGCTGCGCGCAACGTGCCCGAACATTTGCGCAAAAAAACCATTCTTTGGGGTACGGTGGGTGCTATCGGTGTGCGCGCCGTCATGACGCTGGGCGTGGTCTGGCTATTGCAAATACCGGGGCTGATGCTGGTGGGCGGCCTGGGCTTGGTCTGGGTGGCTTACAAACTCCTGGCCGACCAGGGTGAGGGGAGCCATGACGAAGGAGGCGCCCATACCTTTTGGGGCGCCATGAAAACCATCATCGTGGCCGACGCCCTCATGGGTATAGACAATGTACTGGGCGTGGCCGGCGCAGCCCACGGAGCGATGGATTTGGTGGTTATTGGCCTGCTCATCAGCGTGCCTATCGTGGTCTTTGGCAGTTCGGTGGTGCTGCGTCTGGTGGAGCGTTTCCCCTGGATCATCGGCATGGGTGCCGCCGTTCTGGCGCTCACCGCCGCGCAAATGATGGCCAACGAGCCTTGGCTGCAGGACTTTTTCGGCGCTGCCAAAGGCGTGATCAATGCGCAGCAGCAGTGGTCCCGCTGGGGCTTGTATGCGCTGGTGACAGCGGGTGTTTTGCTGGCGGGTTGGCGCAGCCAGCGCCGCGCACTGCAAGTGGCGGACCCGGTTTAACGCACCAGGGCCAGGCCGGGGCATTCGATTAGCGTTGCTGGTTGGCTTGCTCGCGAAGCAGCTGCACGATCTCGCGCGCACGCGTGTCAACAATGGCCGCTTCAATATAGTCCGGCCCTTGGCTGCCCCATTGGCCCTTGCGCACCAGGTCCTGGGCGGCGCGCAAGCGCCCCAGCGCCGACGTCCAGTCCTGCTGCAACCCATCGGCCTGGGCTTGGGCGCGGATAGCCGCCACCGCCCGCCCTTGGACTTCGTAGGCAGCACCTAATGCGCGCCAGGCGCCTAGGTCGCGCGGGTGGTCCACCGTCCACAGGTGCAAAGCGGTGGCTGCGCGGGCCGCCTCATTGCCCCGTACCTGCACCTGGGCGCGCTGCAAAAGCTCTGCGCGGTCTAAAGACATCTCTTTGGTACTAGCGGAGCGCACCGGCGATGTCAGGCTGGCCTGCGCCTGAGGCAGCTGATCCTGGCTGAGCGCGATTTCGGTGTTGAGCAGGCGTACCAAGCGATCGACCAAGGGCGGCGCACCGTCCAGGCCAGCCAGTTGTGCAGCCAAGGCGCCGGCTTGGTCAAAAGCGCGTAGCCTGAGCGCCGCCACTGCAGCGCCATACAAAGCGGCGGCTTGCTGCGCCGGCGCCTTAGCCGCCAAGACCGCTGGCTGCACATCCGCTTGCCAACGCTGCAATCCGTCGACACCGCTATCGGAGAGTACCCGCGCGCGCGCCGCCATGAGCAGCGCTTCCCAGTCGTTTTGCGCTGGTTTGTTATGGGCCTGCTCCACGCCGATGCGGCTTTGCATATCGGCAATGCGATCGGTGCTCAGAGGATGGCTGCGCAAATAGGGAAAGCCGCCGCTGTCGTTGTTGCGGCTGGACTGCTGCAATTTTTCAAACATGCTGACAAAGCCTTGCGGTGCAAAGCCGGCTTCACTGGCTAAGCCAAAGCCGGTGCGGTCAGCCTCGCGTTCCATGTCGCGCGAGTAGTTCAAGCTACTTTGCATAGCAAGGCCCTGACTGCCCATAATCAAGGCGTTGGCCGCGTCATAACCGCTGTTGGTGCACTGGTTGAGCGCATTGCAACTGGACTGGCTTTTGCTCGCCGCAATCAGGCCCAAAATCATGCCGCCAATCATCCAGGGCGTTCGGGCCGCATCTTTGTCCGTCTTTCGGGCGAAATGCCGTTGCGTCACGTGGCTCATTTCGTGGCCCAGCACAGAGGCCAACTCGTCGCGGGTTTGTACGATTCCCACCATACCCAGGTACAGGCCGAAATAACCGCCCGGTAGTGCAAAAGCATTGATGGCACGCTCGCGGGATAAGAGTATTTGCCAGGCGAAGGTATCGTCCAGGTCTGGCCGCAGGTCGCCGCGCGCGCGCGCGGCCCTGAGCAGCGGTTGCCACAGGCTTTGTACATAGTCGCTCAGAATGGCGTCGTCGATATAGTCCGGGTCGCGGTACAGGCTGCGCACAATCGAGTCGCCCAAGCGCCGCTCGGCAGCGGGGGATATCTCCGTGCCATCGCCTAAATCGGGTAGGCCAATGTTTGGCGCTAGGGCAGGCGGCGTGTCAGTGGCGGCGCTGGCGCAAAGCCCCATGGTGGGCAAACACGCCGCAGCACTTAGCAAAGCAGCGAGCAGCGTTTTAGAGAATGCAGGCAACGGGGCGGCGCGGCGGCGAGTGCGGGTCATACCCGTATGATGCACGGTAACCATGAACGCGCGGTAAATGCCGGCGTTTTTTTATTGGCGGCGCCTAGTGCTTTGCCAGGAAATCCCACCTGATGTACCCACCATGAGCAATCTCACCCATTTCGACGCCCAAGGCCAGGCCCATATGGTCGATGTGGCCGCCAAAGCCAGCACCCAGCGCCGCGCCATCGCCAGCGGGCGCATCCACATGCTGCCTGCGACCCTGGCTTTGATCGAGAGCGGCACGGCGAAAAAAGGCGATGTGCTGGGCATTGCCCGCGTGGCAGCCATCATGGCAGCCAAAAAAACCAGCGAACTCATACCCTTATGCCACCCCTTGGCCTTGACCCATGTTTCGATTGTGTTTGACTTGCTGCACCGCGCCACCGACCCGCATGCGCAGGACGGCGTACGCTGCACTGCCACCGTCGAGACCGTCGGCCCCACCGGCGTAGAAATGGAGGCGCTGACCGCCGTGCAGGTGGCGCTACTCACGATTTACGACATGTGCAAAGCCGTAGACCGAGGCATGGTGATGCAAGACATCACTTTGCTGGAAAAGCACGGGGGCAAGAGTGGTAGTTTTGTGAACCGCTGAACCATCGCGATAGTTACAAAACTTCGGGACCCCATTGCATCGCAGGGACGACGGTCGGAGCTGCGAAAAATCGAAGGCAGTCTATTTTTTTTCTGATTTGCTATCCGGTGTGACAGCGTCTATGACAGCACCGGCAGCCTTAGCGGTGGTTTTGACCACAGTAGCCCCAACAGCAACGGCAGCGTCTGCCACCGCGTACACCGCACAGCCACTGCAGGACAGGGAAATGAGTAAGGATAGATAAATGGTTTTCATAGGGCTTTCTCAGTGTGGCAAAGAAGGAACAGGCGAAAAACCTCGCCCCTACCGGCTAGCTTGATCTTACCTTTGGAACCCTTGGGCGCAAGGTGCGCTTAGGGCAAAGCCAGCTGCGCATGGGCCGCTCGCCAGCGCTGGTAATCCTCTGGAAAAGCAGCAGCAAAACGCGGTGCGTACAAGGCGATCTTGTCTGCCCGTTGCAGCACGATGGCCGCATCGAGAATCTTTTCCACCACTTTGGCTTCGGGCGAAAAATGCAACAGGTGTTCACCTAGCTGCAGCAAATACGGCGCGGTCTGCTCGGACACCGGCGTGACCGATAGGGTTGCGAAATCCACATGGCCGCTGAAAAACCAGGTGCCTTGTACCTTGGTATGGGTGTCGTCGCGGTAGGCAGGCGCGCGGTTTTCTGCGGTCATGTACAGCTGGCTCATGCGCCAGTAATTCCAAGACACCATGGCGCAAACCAGCGCAAGCAGTGGCACGGCAAACCAGCCGGCATGCAGGGCAAGGCGGGGTCTGAAGCTAAGTCCTGCCGCGGATGCGGATGCGGGCGTGTCGGCCACTGCGGGGCCGGGCGCCTGTTGCGCTGGGTAGGCATGCAAGACCCACAGGCACAACACGGTAGCCACTTGAAACGGCCCGTACCACAGCGGGTACTCCAGCAAACTGTGCAGCGCCACCATGGCCAGCAGGCCCCATGCCAGTTGGCGCTGGGGCACCCGCTCGGCCCAGGGTTTGTTTTGCAGCAGCCACCCTAGAAGCAGCGCGCAGATCAAGAGCGCAAGTGGCAGCCCCAGCTCCACGGCCAATTGCAAAGGCAGGTTGTGCGCATTGTCCAAAATAGCGCAAAAACGCACACCCGCAAGCGGCGTGGTGTACAGGGTCATGAAATGCGCATAGTCCAATTCTCCCCAGCCCCAGCCGGCAAGCGGCTTTTGCGTGATGAGGTACAGCACATTGCGGTACAAAGCCATGCGACTTTCACAGCCCTGCGGCGACTCGCGCATGCGCGCAAACACCGATCCGTCCACGCCGGCCGCAATCGGCAACCACATGGCTGCCAGCACATAGGCCAGCAACATAAAACAGACGGGAAACAGGCCACGCCAGCTGCGGCCTGATGCGCCCGCACCGGCTCGCCAGCACCAGGCAAGCCCCATGAGCAGCAGCAACTGGAGAAAGCCGGTGCGCGAACTCGATGCCGCCGATGCAGCGCACACCACGGCCGCAGCTGCCAGCCATGCCAAGGTCTGCGCGGCGCTCATTTTTTCCGCCCGCGTGTACTGCGCCCACCACCACCACAGCAGCACCAAGCCCATGCTGCATAGAGTGGCAAACTGGTTACGCTGGCGCAAATTGCCAAAGGCCTGACCCAGCCCGGCGTAATTCACCAAGGCCCCCAGCATTTGCGATTGGTCGAAGTACTGGAAGAGGCCCATCAGCGCACTCACACCCGCCGCCAGTGCCCAGCCCCCTAGCAGCGCGCGCCATCTCGCGTCGCGACCGGTAAGTAAAGTGATGAAACACAGCCCCAGACCGGCCGCCCCCCACCAAGCGACTAGGCCAGAGACGACGCTTACCGAGGGGCCGAAATTAAAAGGATTGAGCCAAGGATAGGCCAGGCAAAGGATGGCGAGGCAGTAAGCAAGGATCTGGGTTGGGTGCGGCACGCGGGGGATTATCCGCTTAGGACATTCATATCCTCAAGGGAGCCGGTATTGCAAGCATTCATGGCCAACTACCAGGGCGTCGCCCGCCAAAGCGCAGAGAAAACGGTCATTGGGGACTTGCAATGGTGCCGACGCAAGTTTTAGGCTGGATGGAGGCGTCCAAGTCCGAGCCGCATTTCCATTTTGCAGTTCCGTTGCCTGCCGATAGCTGGTAAACGATAGATTTACCCGCTAACTTAGGGTTCACGCTTGAACTAGCAAATTTCGCGGTGATCGTGCAACCACCGCTACCGTCCGTGGCCGCTGTGCCCGCGGTGGTCACGCTGGTAATGTATTTGCCAGTGATAGCGGTCGCGGCGGCAATGCTAGCGCCTGATGCAGCAGCTGCAGCATTGGCAGGGCAACTGGTGTCATTTGCATAAGCCAGTGCAACTTCGCTTTTTATGCCCTCAGTCAGACTTGCCGCCTCCACTAACTGGGTCTTCGCAAGGTAATCTTGATACGCTGGCAAGGCCACCGCCGCCAGAACACCGATGATCGCGATGACGATCATTAACTCAATCAGGGTGAAACCCTTTTGCAGCTTATTTTTCATAAAGAACTCCCTATCAATGAACTAAGGAAAAGTGGATTTACAGCGGACAATAAAAATACTTATGTTTTAAACATAAGTATTGAAAATGGGTAGTAAATGGTATATTAAAAATAAAGACGGTAACAATTCTTGGTGCGGAAAAAAGTCAGCTACTACCGAGCAGGCCTTGCCCGTCGCGCCGTTAACCGGCCTCCCGGTAGGCTGGTTTTTATAGATAACCGTAGGCATCTGACCCGAGTCCTTGTGCTTTCAGACCCGGCCTGCGGCCCGCTATTGTCGGTGCAGATGGCCGCGTAGTGCCGCAAGGCTTAGGTCGCAGGCGCGTCTTCCTTGTCATGGCGGTTTTGCAGCCAGCGCCCCAGTAGCAGCACCAGCGCCGCGCCCAGAGCCGGGCCGCCCTGGTGCAGCCAATGGGCGTTTTCCACCAGCGGCGCCAGCACTTTGTCGCTGACCACAGTTTCGCCACCCACCCAGCCAATCAGCGCCGCGCCAAAAGTCACCACAATAGGGAAGCGCTCCATGAGGCGGATCATCAAGGTGCTGCCGAAGATCACCAGCGGAATACTGATGGCCAAGCCCAGAACCAGCAGCAGCATGCTGCCCTTAGCGGCGGCAGCCACGGCAATCACGTTGTCCAGGCTCATGACCAGGTCGGCAATCAAGATAGTGCGAATCGCTGCCATCATGGAGCCGTAGACTTTTTCCTCGCCTTCTTCATCGCCGTCTTCGGCCAGCAATTGCACGCCTATCCACAAGAGTAGCGCACCGCCAATTATTTGCAAATAGGGCAGGGCCAGCAATTGCACCGAGACCAGGGTGAGCACGATACGCAAGACCACTGCCGCCCCGGATCCAAACAAGACGGCCTGTTTCTGCTGTTGTGGCGGCAGGCTGCGTGCTGCCAAGGCAATGACGACCGCGTTATCACCGGAGAGGATGATGTTGATCCAGATGATTTTCAGGAGGCCTAGCCAGAACTCGGGGCTTTGCAGCATTTCCATGTTTGTTTTCCTTGCCGGGCTTAGAGCATGGCTTTGAGCAGCTTGGCCATTTCGGAGGGGTTGCGCGTCACTTTGAAGCCACACTCCTCCATCACCGCCAACTTGGCGTCCGCGGTGTCGGCACCGCCACTGATCAGCGCACCGGCATGGCCCATGCGCTTGCCGGCGGGCGCGGTGACACCGGCGATAAAGCCGACGATGGGTTTTTTCATATTCAGCTTGCACCAGCGCGCCGCTTCGGCTTCGTCCGGGCCGCCGATTTCGCCAATCATGATGACCGCATCGGTGTCCGGGTCGTCGTTGAAGGCGCGCATGATGTCGATGTGCTTGAGCCCGTTGATCGGGTCGCCGCCAATGCCCACGGCGCTGGACTGGCCCAGACCGATTTCGGTGAGCTGCGCCACCGCTTCATAGGTGAGCGTGCCCGAGCGGCTGACCACGCCGATGCGGCCTTTGCGGTGGATGTGGCCGGGCATGATGCCGATTTTGATTTCTTCGGGCGTGATCAGACCGGGGCAGTTGGGCCCGAGCAGCAGGGTTTTCTTACCGCCGGCGGCTTCTTTGGCGCGCATTTTGTTGCGCACTTCCAGCATGTCGCGCACCGGGATGCCTTCGGTAATGCAGATAGCCAAGTCGAGGTCGGCCTCGACGGCTTCCCAGATGGCTGCCGCAGCGCCGGGGGGTGGCACGTAAATGACCGATACGGTGGCGCCGGTTTCGTGGGCGGCTTCTTTGACGGAGGCATAAATCGGGATGCCCAGCACCGACTCACCGGCTTTCTTGGGGTTGACGCCGGCCACAAAGCAGGCTTTGCCATTGGCGTATTCCTGGCACTTTTCGGTGTGGAATGCGCCGGTTTTGCCGGTAATGCCCTGGGTGATAACGCGGGTGTCTTTGTTGATGAAGATCGACATGGCGGTTTCTTTCTGACGGTGGCGTGGGCTTTAGGCGTGGGCTTGGACGGCGGCGACGACTTTTTGCGCCGCTTCGGCCATGGTGTCGGCGCTGATGATGGGAAGACCTGAGTCAGCCAGCATTTTTTTGCCGATGTCCTCGTTGGTGCCCTTCATACGCACCACCAGCGGCACTTGCAGGTTGACCGCTTTGCAAGCGGCGATAACGCCGTGGGCAATGGTGTCGCACTTCATGATGCCACCAAAAATGTTGACCAAAATCGCCTTGACTTTGGGGTTTTTCAGCATGATCTTGAAGGCCTCGGTCACTTTTTCCGGGGTGGCGCCCCCGCCAACATCCAAAAAGTTGGCTGGTTCCGCACCAAACAGCTTGATGGTGTCCATGGTCGCCATGGCCAGGCCGGCGCCGTTGACCAGGCAGCCGATGTTGCCGTCCAGGCTGATGTAGGCGAGGTCAAACTTGGAGGCCTCGATCTCGGCCGGGTCTTCCTCGTCCAGATCGCGGTAGGCGACGATTTCAGGGTGGCGGTAAAGCGCATTGGCGTCAAAGTTGAACTTGGCGTCCAGCGCTTTGATGTTGCCATTGCCTTCCAAAATCAGGGGGTTCACTTCTACCAGGCTGGCGTCCGTGTCCATATAGACCTGGTAGATCTTTTGCAGCACATCGACCGCCTTGGCGGTGGAAGCGGCAGGCACGCCTATCGCATCGGCCAATTTTTTGGCCTGTGCGTCGGTCAGGCCCAGGGCCGGGTCGACGATTTCGGTGATGATTTTTTCTGGCGTGTCGTGCGCCACGCCCTCGATGTCCATGCCGCCTTCAGACGAGGCGATCATGGCCACGCGCTGGCTGGCGCGGTCGGTCACGGCGG
Source organism: Rhodoferax sp. (assembly GCA_040400635.1). Lineage (GTDB taxonomy): Bacteria > Pseudomonadota > Gammaproteobacteria > Burkholderiales > Burkholderiaceae_C > Allorhodoferax. The sequence goes on along the minus strand of JBBAPY010000009.1, from coordinate 7,297 downwards.
AGACGTAATATTCTTTTTTAATGTCGGCTCCGTCTTCAATCAACAAGCGGCGCACTTTTTGGCCCAGCGGGCCGGTCTGGTGGGTAATGAGCTGCATGCCCAATATCTCGGCAGCCAACTGTTTGACTTCGTCAATTGAGCGGGCCAGCTTGACGCCGCCGCCTTTGCCGCGACCACCGGCATGAATTTGCGCCTTGACCACCCACACCGGGCCACCGAGTTTTTGCGCGGCTTCAACCGCCTCTTGCACTGTGAAAGCGGGGATGCCGCGCGGCACAGGCACGCCGGCATTGCGCAAGATTTCCTTGCCTTGGTATTCGTGGATTTTCATGGCTTTTCTCTTTTGGAATAGTGCGTGCGGTGAAGGCTTCACAGCGCGCAAACCGGGGGGACAACAGCGGGCAGCGCAAAGACGCGGAACTGTATCATGGTGCGGCGCGTCAATCTTGCCTGCCGCTTACGCTGCGCGGGCGCCGCCGCCCTGAGCACACCACTTGCAATGATTGCCAATAATTAGCCCATGAAAAAAATCTTTATCGACGGCGAAGCCGGCACCACTGGCCTGCAAATCCGCGAGCGCCTGCAAGCTATGGCGCAGATCGAAATGCTTCGCATAGACCCGGCGCTACGTAAAGACGATACCGCCAAGCGCGCGCTCATGGCGCAGTCCGACGTGGTGATTTTGTGTTTGCATGACGACGCCGCTATTGCTTCGGTCGCCATGGTCGATGCGCTGCGGCGCGACACCGGCAAGGCCCCGCGCATCATCGACGCCTCTACCGCGCACCGCACCGCGCCGGGCTGGGTCTATGGTTTTGCTGAACTGTGCGCCGGCCAAAGTACCGCTATCGCTGCAGCAGACCGCGTGGCCAATCCCGGCTGCTACGCCACCGGTGCGATTGCGCTTTTGCGCCCCTTGATCGACGCGGGTTTGCTGCCGCCGGACTTTTCTGTGTGCCTGCCTTCGGTCAGCGGTTATAGCGGCGGCGGGCGGAGCATGATCGAAGCCTACGAAGCCGGTAGTGCCGCACCTTTTGAGCTGTACGCCCTGGGTTTGCAGCATAAGCACATCCCCGAAATCATGCACTGCAGCGGCCTGACGCGCCGCCCGCTGTTTGTGCCCTCGGTGGGCAATTTCGCGCAAGGCATGCTGGTGCAGCTGCCACTACACCTGGACAGCCTGCCGGGCCAGCCCAGTGCCCAAGCCCTGCATGAAGCCTTGGCCGCGCACTATGCGGGCAGCCGTACGGTATCGGTGGAGCCGCCCACCGCCGACGGCAAGCTCGATGCCGTGGCCTTGGCAGGTAGCAATCAGATGGAGTTGCGCGTCTTCGCCAACCCAGCCGCCGGCCATGCCCTGCTGGTCGCCCGCCTGGACAACCTGGGCAAAGGCGCTAGTGGCGCTGCGGTGCAAAACTTGGAGCTGATGTTGGGGTTGTGAGAGGCTCAGCCCCCATCCGCATCAAATGCCCCCGACACCACGCGGGCGATGGCTTCCCCGCCAAAGCCGCGACTGGCTAAAAAGCGCACTTGATTGGCGCGTTCGGCAGGGGTGCTGGCGGGACCGCCAAATTTTTTGCGCCAGACTTCAAGGGCACGGATCTGTTCGCTGGCGCGTAGCTGGTCCAGGGCCTGGGCCATGGCCTCGGGCTCCATGCCTTTGGACTGCATTTCCTGGCGGATGCGCGCGCTACCGAGCTTGGCGCTGCGCCGGTGGACGTGCGAATCGACCGCACGCTGCTCGCTTTGCAGGTCTTTGGCGGCGAGTTTGTCCAGTACGGCAGCCAACTCGCCGGGCGACTCTTCAAAGGGAGCGAGCTTGCGCTGCAACTCGGCGCGCGAATGTTCGCGCGCGCTGAGCAGGCGCAGCGCGCGGCCGGTGAGGGAGAGTTTGGGGCCGGTGGCCATGGTTGGTAGCTATGGAAAAAGCGTTGCGACTTGCGCTTGCTGAGAACGCAAAGCGCCCGGCGCCCGCAACTTGCAGGCGCCGGGCGCTGATCGGGCTTTAGGCAGCGGCCTCGGCTTTTTTGCCGCCTTTGACTTTGACTTCAGGGGCTTCCGCAGCGCCCGCCAGCAGCGGGATGCCCAAGGACTCGCGCACTTTGTTTTCGATTTCCGTGGACAGGGCGGGGTTTTCACGCAAGAACTCGCGCGCGTTGTCTCGGCCCTGACCGATTTTTTCACCCTGGTAGGCATACCAGGCGCCGGATTTTTCGATGATGTGGGCGTTCACGCCCATGTCGATGATCTCGCCATGGCGGCTGATGCCTTCGCCAAACAAGATGTCGAACTCGGCGGTCTTAAAGGGCGAGGCGACTTTGTTTTTCACCACCTTCACTTTGGTCTCGTTGCCGATGGCTTCGTCGCCTTTTTTGATGGTGCCGGTGCGGCGGATGTCCAAGCGCACCGAGGCGTAGAACTTGAGCGCATTGCCGCCAGTCGTGGTCTCGGGGCTGCCGAACATGACGCCGATCTTCATGCGGATCTGGTTGATAAAGATGACCATGCAGTTGGTTTTTTTGATATGCGCGGTGAGCTTGCGCAGCGCCTGGCTCATCAGACGCGCTTGCAGGCCGGGCAGGGAGTCGCCCATTTCGCCCTCTAACTCCGCCTTGGGTGTGAGTGCGGCGACCGAGTCGACCACGATCAGGTCTACGGCGCCCGAGCGCACCAGGCTATCGACTATTTCCAGCGCCTGCTCGCCGGTGTCGGGCTGGCTGATCAGCAGGTCTTGCAGGTTGACGCCCAGCTTTTGCGCGTACTGGATGTCCAGCGCGTGCTCGGCGTCGACAAAAGCGCACTGGCCGCCGATTTTTTGCATTTCGGCAATCACTTGCAGGGTGAGCGTGGTTTTGCCCGATGACTCCGGGCCATAGATTTCAACCACCCGGCCGCGTGGCAGGCCGCCTACGCCCAAGGCGATGTCCAGGCCCAGCGAGCCGGTGGACACGACCTGGATGTCTTCAATCACTTCGCCTTCGCCCAGGCGCATGATGGTGCCTTTGCCAAATTGTTTCTCGATCTGGGCAAGCGCTACTTGCAGGGCTTTGGCTTTTTCAGCGTTGGCGGCGAAATTTTTAACGGGTGCGTCCATGGTCATCTCCTGTGCGTAAAAAGGTGGGGTTACTGGAGCAAACCAGCCTCTGAGATTAACTACAGGCTGGATGCTTGAACAGTAGTTTACGTGCATATTGAAATCTGTAAACTAAAAATTTAGTCAGTTTGTATTACTATATAGAGCATGCAAGCAAGCCCGTCTTTGCCCCTGGATACTTGGCGTTACAACCATGTCGGCCACTGGCTGCGCCTGGCGTTGGAGCGCTTTGATGCGCGGGTGATGGCGCTGATGGCGCGCCACCCTGGCGTGTCATTGGGTTTGTCCAATCTGGCGCAGCGAGAGCAGTTGACGGCGGCGCACTGGCATATCAGCCGCCATCTGCCGCCCGAGGGCGCCCGGCTGACGGAGTTGGCCCAGCGCGCGGGCATGCGCAAGCAGGCTATGGCTACCTTGGTGAAACAGTGCGAGGCCTGGGGCATGGTGCGCCGCGAGGGCGATGCGCTGGATGCGCGCGCGCGCCGGGTGTGTTTCACGCCCACGGGCCTGGCCTGGCTAGCCGCCTACCGAGACAGCGTGGCGCAGGCTGAGGCCGAGCTGCGCGTCGCCGTCGGTGACGAGGTGGCTACGGTGGTGGCGCTGGGCTTGGAGGCCTACGGCGCTGCCGCCTAGAATGGACCGGCCAACGCACTGACCATATAAAGCGCGTACAGCGCAAGGAGACAAGCATGCGTATATTGATCGCTGAAGATGATCAGGTACTTGCCGACGGCTTGTTGCGCGCCTTGCGTAACGCCGGCGCTGCGGTAGACCATGTGGCCAACGGCAGCGAAGCCGACGCGGCCTTGATGACCAACTCCGAGTTTGACTTGCTGATTCTGGACCTGGGCCTGCCCAAGATGCACGGTCTGGAAGTGCTCAAGCGCTTGCGCGCGCGGGGCTCCTCGCTGCCGGTTTTAATTTTGACGGCCGCCGACAGTGTGGAAGAGCGCGTCAAAGGCCTGGATTACGGCGCCGACGATTACATGGCCAAACCGTTTAGCCTGCAGGAACTAGAAGCACGTGCGCGGGCCTTGGTGCGCCGCGGCATGGGTGCGGCCAGCAGCAATATCAAGCACGGGCCACTGGTGTATGACCAATCCGGGCGGGTGGCAACCATCGACGGCAAGATGGTGGAGCTGTCGGCGCGCGAGCTGGGCTTGCTGGAAGTCCTGTTGCAACGCACGGGCCGCCTGGTGAGCAAAGACCAACTGGTCGAGCGCCTGTGTGAGTGGGGCGAAGAGGTGAGCAATAACGCGATTGAGGTGTATATCCACCGGCTGCGCAAGAAAATTGAAAAAGGCCCGATCCGCATCGCCACCGTGCGCGGTCTGGGCTACTGTTTGGAAAAAATCCCGAATTGAAAGTCTTCCAAACCGAACAACGCTCGCTGTTCGGCGAAATCCTGGACTGGATGCTTACGCCCATCCTGCTGTTGTGGCCGATCAGCCTGGTGCTGACTTGGCTGGTGGCCCAGGGCATCGCCGGTAAGCCATTTGACCGTGCGCTGGAATACAACGCCGGGGTGCTTGCGCAGTACATTTCCGTAGACCATGCGCAGTTGCATTTTTCCCTGCCCCAGCCCGCGCGCGAGTTGCTGCGGACCGAAGACAGCGATACGGTCTATTACCAAGTAGTAGGGCCCCATGGGCAGGTCCTGGGCGGTGATGCGGATTTGCCAGCGCCCGTTCAGGATGAGCGCAATCCGGTGGGTGAAGTGCGTTTGCGCGATGTGACCCTGGGTGGCGTGGACCTCAAAGTAGCCTCGATGTGGGTGCGGCTGGACTTACCAGGCAATCAGCTGGCGCTGGTGCAGGTGGCCGAAACCATGGACAAGCGCGCCGTGCTGGCTACCGAGATCGTCAAAGGCGTGATGTTGCCGCAGTTTGTGGTCTTGCCGGTAGCGGTGCTGCTGGTGTGGCTGGCTTTGGCGCAAGCGATCAAACCGCTCAACCGTTTGGAAGAAACCATACGCGCGCGCAAGCCCGATGACCTAAGCCCGCTGGACGCGCAGGCCGTACCCATGGAGGTGGTGCCGCTGGTCGCCTCGGTGAACGATTTGCTTTTGCGCTTGAAAGACTCCATTGCCACGCAAAAGCGCTTTTTGGCCGACGCGGCGCACCAGCTGAAAACGCCGCTGGCCGGTTTGCGCATGCAGGCTGATTTGGCGCAACGCCAGGACGCCAGCGCCGATGAGCTCAAACAATCCTTGCGGCAGATCGGCCGCTCCAGCATTCGTGCCACGCACACCGTTAACCAATTGCTCGCCCTCGCCCGCGCGGAGAGCAGCGCCGCGGTCTTGGCCCATCAGCCCTGCGATATGGCCCGCCTGACCATGGACGTGGTGCGTGACTGCGCGCCGCGTGCAGTGGAAAAGCAGATCGACATTGGCTACGAAGGCGCACAGCCGGGCAGTGCGGGCGTGAAGATCAACGGCAATGCCACGCTCTTGCAAGAGATGGTACGCAACCTGGTAGACAACGCGATCAACTACAGCCAATCGCGCACTGATCTTGCCGCCGTGATCACGGTACGGGTGCTTGCCGACGCGTTGGCCAAGACATTGACATTGCAGGTCGAAGATAGTGGTCCTGGGGTGGCGCTGAACGAACGGGAACTGGTTTTCCAGCCTTTTTATCGCGCCTTGGGCAATGAAGCAGATGGCTCAGGCCTGGGCCTGCCCATCGTGCTGGAGATCGCCCGGCAGCACCGCGCCAGCGTGACCCTGAGCGACAGCCGTCCTGGCCACATGCCACTAGGCGCCTGTTTTACGGTGCGGTTTATGGATGCATTGCCATAAACGGCGTGGATAATCGCTGGCGAATCTGGGAGTAAAAAATGACGCAAGACGGTAGCAAACCAAGTCCTAAGCTAAAGCCGCTGCCCGGCCTTATCTTTGCCAGCCGCTGGCTGCAACTGCCCCTCTACCTGGGCCTCATAGCTGCGCAAGGCGTCTATGTTTACCACTTCTGGGTCGAGTTGCTGCACCTGCTGGAGGCCGCTTTCGGCAACCAAACGGCTTTGCAAGCCTTGGTAACCAGCATGGGTTACCAGTTCGAGGCACCACTGACCGCGCTCAATGAAACGCTCATCATGCTGGTGGTCTTGGCCTTGATTGACGTCGTGATGATCTCCAACCTGCTCATCATGGTGATTGTGGGCGGCTACGAGACCTTTGTCAGCCGCATGCAGCTCGAAGGCCATCCCGATCAGCCCGAGTGGCTGGACCATGTGAACGCCTCCGTGCTCAAAGTCAAACTAGGCACGGCCATCATCGGTATCAGTTCTATCCATTTGCTCAAGACCTTTATCAACGCGGCTAACTATGAGACCAAAGTCCTGATGTGGCAAACCATTATTCATGTGACGTTTTTGCTCAGCGCGCTGGCGATTGCCTATACCGACAAAATTTTGAGCAGTACGCACAAGGCCTCGCACTAAGCCACTGGCGCGGGCACGTCTGGCAAATTGCAGATTAAAACTGGTCCGGATTCTTGCCCTTGAAAGGCGCGTAAAAGGCTTTAATGCGGACCATATCGGCCTCGATATCGCCGGTGGGTTCAAACATCGGACCCAGGCCACTGACCTTGTTACCGTAGTCCAAAAACGACATCACAATGGGCACTTGCGCGCCCAGGGCGATGTAGTAAAAGCCGGTTTTCCAATAGCGCACCTTGTTGCGCGTGCCTTCGGGCGGCACCACCAGTTGCACGGGTCGGTTTGCCGATCTCAGCGCTTCTGCCGAGGCCGCCACAAGGTTGTTTGCGTTTTCGCGTTGCACCGCAATGCCGCCCAGCCAGCGCATCAGGGGGCCAAAGGGGAAGCGGAAAATTTGCACCTTGCCCATCCAGTAAATATTCAGGCCCATCGCAAATCCCACCATCAACATATAGGGCAAATCCCAGTTACTGGTGTGGGGCGCGGCGATCAAAACACTTTTGCGCCCCTCGGGTGGCAGTTCGCCCACAATTTTCCAACCGGTGGCCTTTAAAAAGCTTATCGAAATGACACGTAATAGGGTGTTAACCACCGGTGTATCAAAAATTGTACGATGCATCGGTGGGCTGTCCTTGTGCAATTGGGCAGTGGCATCCCCACCCAGCAAAATCATGGTCGGGCGAGTTGGTGCACTGCGGATAAGATCTGACACTCTGGAAAAGTACTGGTCCGCTTCGCCTTCCGATGGAGTGGACGGTGCATGCA
>JBBAPY010000008.1:0-25314 GCA_040400635.1 Rhodoferax sp. | reverse complement strand
AAGACGCGGTGCGGCGCGACTTCACCATCAACGCCATGTACTACGACCCGCAGACGCAAATTTTGGTGGACTACCACGGCGGCATCAAAGACGCCAAAAACAAAACCCTCAAGATGATTGGCGACGCCGGTGTGCGCTACCGCGAGGACCCGGTGCGCATCATCCGCGCGGTGCGCTTTGCGGCCAAGCTAGCGCCTTTGGGCTTTAAGGTGGACAGCAAAACCGCTGCCCCTTTGCGCAAATGCCTGCCCCTGTTGGCCGATGTGCCGCAAAGCCGTTTGTTTGACGAAATGCTCAAGCTCTTGCAAACCGGGCATGCGCTGGCCTCGATCGCGCAATTGCGCAAGCTCGGCCTGGAGCGCGGCATTTACCCTTTGCTCGATTTGGTGGTGGAGCGCGCCGACCATGCGTTTGTCACCACCGCATTGCAGGACACCGACCGGCGCGTGGGCGAGGGCAAACCGGTGGCGCCTAGCTTTTTACTGGCCTGCGTGCTCTGGGCCGATGTGCGCGACGGTTGGGCTGCGCGCCAGGCGCAGGGGCAACATGCGCATCCGGCTTTGCAAGATGCGATAGACGATGTGTTTAACGCCCGCATTGGCGACGTCTCCGGGCGTGGCAAATTGGCCGCTGACATGCGCGAAATCTGGATGATGCAGCCGCGCTTTGACAAGCGCGTGGGCAGTGCGCCATTTGGCCTGGTGCAGCAAGAGCGCTTTCGTGCCGCTTTTGACTTTATGCGCTTGCGCGCAGATATTGGCGAAGTGGACGAAGTGCTGGCCGATTGGTGGCAAGAGTTCTCCACCGGCGATGACGCGATCCGCGAAGACCTGGTGGACCAGGTGCGCAAAGAAAACCTCAAGCGGCCGCGCGCGGTTCGCGCGCCCAGACCCGCCTCTGCGCCGCACCGCGCGCCTGGCGATACATCTGCGGGCGAGGACAGCCTGCAGGCCGACGTGCCCGTGCCGCATGCACCCGGCGAAGACGGACCCTATGCCCAGGCGGGTGATGCTCCCAAAAAGCGCCGCCGTCGCCGTCGCTCTGGCGCGGGCCGCCCAGCGGCCGATAGCCAAGGGCCGGGCGGCCCTGCCGATGCCAACTAACCAGCCCGAGCCATGCGCGAGCCCCTGATAGCCACCATCGGCCTGGGTGCCAACTTGGGCGATGCCCGGCAGGCCGTGCAAGAGGCGATACGGGCCATCGCCGGATTGGAGCACTGCCAGTTGCACGCCGCCTCGCCCTTGTACCGCAGTGCGCCGGTGGACTCCAGCGGGCCGGACTACTTCAATGCGGTGCTGCAAATCTCCACGCGCCTGAGTGCGCCTGATTTGCTGACCCGCCTGCACCAGTTGGAGCGCGGTGCCGGGCGGGAAAGGCCTTACCGCAACGCCCCGCGTACCCTGGACCTGGACATCTTGCTGTACGGCGCAGCCCGCATCGACAGCCCCACGCTGACGGTGCCGCATCCGCGCATGCGCCAAAGAGCTTTCGTGCTTCGCCCCCTGGCTGACATCGCGCCGACGCTGGTCAGTGCGCAAGAATTGCAGGCGGTGTCCGAGCAAGTGATCGAGAAAATATGAATCTGCCTGCGGCACTGGACGCTACCCGGCGGGTGATAGACACCGGGGTGGGGCGTATCAATATCTATACATCCACGCCGCAAGACCCCGCACCGGGCTTGCCGCCACTGTTGCTGATACACAGCATAAATGCTGCCGCGTCTGCCGCCGAAGTGCGGCCTTTGTTCGAGCACTACCGCAGCGAGCGGGTCGTGGTGGCCCTAGAGTTGCCTGGCTATGGTTTTTCCGAGCGCGGTGAGCGCATGTATACGCCGCGCCTCATGACCGATGCCATTCACGCGGTTTTGGATCTTTTGGCTCGCGAGTACGGGTCTGCGCCCGTCGACGTACTGGCCCTGTCTTTGTCCAGCGAATTTGCGGCCCGCGCCGCGACCGAAGCGCCGCATCGTATCGCTCGTCTCGCCCTGGTCAGCCCCACCGGACTGAGCCGCTTAAAGCCACGCCGGGGCCCGCCGGGCAGCACCAGCTACAAGCCGCGTTTACATGCGGCCTTGCTGTGGCCACGTTGGTCGCAAGGCTTGTTCGATAGGCTGACCAGTCCAGCCGTCATCCGTTATTTTTTGCGCAAGACCTGGGGTTCGCCGCATATCGACCCACAACTGTGGCCTTATTGCGTGCGCACGGCCCGGGAAGAAGGCGCGCGCTTTGCGCCCCTGTGTTTTTTGTCCATGGCCTTGTTTAGTCAGGATATCCACACGGTGTATGAAGCGCTGCAATGCCCGGTGTGGATTTCGATGGCGACGCGCGGTGACTTCACCGATTACCGGGGTTTGGCCTTGGTCACCACCGCAGGTGCGTGGCACACCCACAAAGTGCCAGGCGGCGCTTTGCCCTATTTTGAGGATCTGCCCGATTTTGTGGCGCGCTTGTCGCCTTTTTGGCGCACCGCAACAGATCAGGCGGCAGGCGGATAATGGGACTGTCCCGCGCCTGTGTCCGTCCTGGCAACTTGTGCGGCCTCAATCGCTGAAATCTATTCAATTACAAGGAAAACCCATGGAACCCCATATCGCCCAAAAAGCCCCCTACGCCAGCAACGTCGAAGCGGGCAAAGACTACTACTGGTGTTCCTGTGGGCAAAGCAAAGCCCAACCTTTTTGCGACGGTTCGCACAAAGGCAGCCAATTTTCCCCGGTGAAATACCATGCCGACGAAACCAAGACCGTGTATTTTTGCGGTTGCAAACACAGCGCTGCCAAGCCCCTGTGCGACGGTGCCCACAAAGCGCTGGCTTAACTAAGACCTGCTAAAAAATGCCGCCCGCCACTGCGAGCGGCTGGCCCCGCCAAGGCTTGCCCCCAGCGCGCCTCTGCGCAGCGCCTTGGTCTTGCCCGCCCCGCAGAGCGCAGGCCTAGTAGATTTCAGGGATGAACATCTCTGGGGCCACTTTTTGCCGCACATAGTCTTCGTGGCGCACGCGCGCAGGCAGGATGACGGGGGGGTGGGGTATTTCTTCGTACGGCATTTGGGCCAAGAGGTGGGCTATGCAGTTGAGCCGGGCTTTCTTCTTGTCCACCGCTTGCACGATCCACCAGGGGGCTTCAGGGGTATGGGTGCGGTCTAGCATCACCTCTTTGGCCACGGTGTAATCTTCCCAGCGCTTGCGTGATTCCAGGTCCATGGGGCTGAGCTTCCACTGTTTTAACGGATCATGGATTCGGCCCAGAAAGCGGGAATGCTGCTCCTCATCCGAAATTGAGAACCAGTATTTAATCAGCTGAATCCCCGAGCGCATCAGCATTTTTTCAAACTCGGGAACCGTGCGGAAAAACTCTTCGTATTGTTCATCGCTGCAAAAACCCATGACCCGTTCCACCCCCGCGCGGTTGTACCAGCTGCGGTCAAACATGACAATTTCACCGGCCGCCGGCAGATGGGAGACATAGCGTTGGAAATACCACTGGGTACGCTCGCGATCATTAGGCGCAGGCAGGGCGGCCACACGCGCCACGCGCGGGTTCAGGCGCTGCGTTATACGCTTGATCGCGCCGCCCTTGCCCGCTGCATCGCGGCCTTCAAACAGCACCACCACTTTATGGCCACTAGCGACTACCCAGTCTTGTAGTTTTACCAGTTCGCCTTGTAATCGGAAGAGCTCGCGGAAATAGTGGGCGCGTGCCGCGCGCGATTCATCGGTACCGTTGATGGCGTTCTCGGAACTAAATGCCCGGTCCTCTACCTCCATCTCCAGCTCCTCGTCAAAGCTATCTAGCAAGTCCATGCGGATTCGGTGCACCAGTTCGTCGTCTTTCGGATTTGTCATGGTCAGGCTTTCATTTGAAGGTGGTTATTTGTCTAGCCCGCTTCAGCTGGCGAGCCAATAAAGTTACGGCCACGGGCGGAGCGCAGTTCCAGGCCCAGGCGCTCGCGTCCGCTCAGCGTTGTGCGCAGCTCGCGTGGGCTGACACCCACGCCCACCAGCCACTGGTGTAACTGCTGTGCACCAGCCCTGTTGGTTTCCTCAAACACCCGTTCTAACAAAATAGCGCAGGCGCTTGATGCCTCTTGTGCTAGCTCCCAAGCCATGGGCAGCCAAACCGCGCAGGCGTGGCCGTGGGGTATGTTTTCGTGCAGCGTCAGGTCGTAGGACAAAGCATGCGCTAGGGCAGTTTGGGTTTGCGACATGGCCAGACCCGCCAGCAGACTGGCGCGTGCCAGTGCAATGCGCGCTGCAGCTGCGTCCTGAACGCGCAGCAACAGGGGCAGTTGGGTAATTACGGTACGCGCCGCCTCCAGCGCCAGCGCCTCGGTCATCGGATTACTCTTCTTATTCCACAACGATTCCAGGGCGTGCGCCAGGGTGTCGAGCGCGCAATCGCGGCTTTGCGGCAATGGGCAGCTCAAAGTCAAATCAGGATCAACAATGGCGCGCTCGGCAAAACCGTCCAGCGGCGACCAGGAGAGCTTGATCGCAGGCAGTGCATCGGTATCCCACAGCGTGGCCCAGCGCGTTACCTCGCTACCGGTGCCGGCGGTGGTTGGGAGAAGCCACAGCGGGTGGCGCTCATAGACCTCGGGAAGTTGGTTATGGCGCCAGGTCCTGGCGCACAATGCGGTATCGGCCAAGCGGTAGCGCACCGTTTTGGCCAGGTCCAGCGTGCTGCCGCCGCCCAGGGCTAAGACCGTGGTGCCCGGCTGGCGCTGCATGGCTGGCCACAATTTTTTGCACAGTTGCCTGGCCATTTCCACCGTGGCCAGGCCACCGTCGTACCAGGCCCAGCCGGCGCAACGCGCGCCCAGGGCGTCACGCAAAAAGGACACCGTTTCCGGGCTGAGCGCGGCCCGGTCTGCGATGACCACGGTGGTTTGACCCAATGCTAACGCACGCAATGCGCCGCGTCCCCAGGTAATGCTTACCGGGTTGTGCCAGCCTAAATGAAGCGTTTGCGTAGCCATGCGGAAAAAATATCAATCACCGTCACCGTCAACGCCAACATCAGCAAGACGGCGCAGGTTTGTGCATACTGAAAGCCGCGGATCACCTCGTACAAGACTACTCCGATACCGCCCGCTCCCACCATGCCCACGACCGAGGCAGAGCGCACGTTCGATTCAAAACGGTACAGCGAATAAGACAACCATAAGGGCATGACCTGCGGAAAAATGCCATAGACCACTTCGGCCAACTTGTGCGCACCCATGGCGCGTATGCCTTCCACGGGGCGCTCGTCGATGGCCTCCACCGCCTCCGAAAATAGCTTGGCCAGCGTACCGGTGGTGTGCACAAACAAAGCCAGAACGCCTGCGAAAGGCCCCAGGCCCACCGCCACAATAAACAACATCGCAAACACCATCTCGTTGATCGCGCGGCACAAGTCCATCACGCGGCGCATCGGCTGATGCACCCAAGGTGGCGCCACGTTGTGTGCGCTGAGCAGGCCCAGCGGGACAGCCGCCACTATGGCCAACACCGTTCCCCAGAGCGCGATATGCAGGGTGACCACCATCTCGTGCAGGTAGATGCGCCAGTCGTGGAAGTTGGGTGGAAAAAACTCCCGCGCATAAACCCGCATATTGTCAGCATCGCGGATCAGGTCTAAGGGGCGCATCTCAGCGCCCTGCCAGGCCCAGGCCAACGTGATCAGCACCAAAGCCCAGACGATGGTGGTCGTCCAGGATGAGCGCCCCGCACCGGCCTGCGCCAGCAAGGCCTCCAGCCGGTCGGCGCTGGGGCTTGCAGATGGTTTGGCGGTGCGCATCGGCGCTGGGTTTCCCAATTACTTGGCCAGCGCGGCCAGTTTCTTGTCGATGTCAGCCAGCAAGCGCGTTTTTTCTTCGGCACTGTACTGCGCATCATTTTCTATTTTGACGCGATCCTTAAACAACTCCAGCTGGCGGATAGGCAGCAGCTGGTCATTGGTGGACTCTTTGAATCCGCTGTAGTTATAAATATTACTCAACACTGCCTTGTCCGCATCGGTCTTGCCATAGCCGACCAGGAAGCTCTTGACTTTGGCCTTCACCGCTGGGTCAAGGTCTTTGCGCCACACAATGGGGTCGTTTGGAATTAGCGGACTTTTCCAAATAATTTTCAGCTCTTTAGCCATCTCCGGCTTGGTGAGCTCCAGCTTGTCGGTCTCTTCGGTGTTGTTGGTAGCCACATCGACTTGCTTGGCCAGCACGGCCTGTATGTTGGCGCCGTGGCTGGCATTGCGGATAGTTTTGAAGGCGGTACGCGGATCCACCTTGTTCAAGGCGAACACGTAGTAGCTGGGCACCAAAAAGCCTGAAGTGGAGCCGGGGTCGCCAATGCCAAAGTTAATCGACTTGCTGTTTTTTAGCACGTCATTGAGGTTGTTGTAAGGGCTGTCTTTTTGCGTGATCAGCAGCGAGTAATAACCCAAAGAGCCGTCCGAGCGCAGGATCTGCGCAAACACTTCACCATTGGAGCGGTCCACCGCGTCGATGGCGGCCTTGTTGCCATACCAAGCGATTTGTACTTTGTTAAAGCGCATGGCTTCGACCACTCCGGCGTAGTCGGGCGCGTAAAAAGCCTTGACCGTCAGGCCAGTTCTTTTTTCCATATCGCGAAACAGTGGTTCCCAGCGCTCGCGCTGCACACTGGCCGAATCCGTAGAAATAATGCCAAAGTTGATCTCTTGGGCGCCTGCCATTAAGCTGGCTGACAGCAGGGTCAAAGCAAACACGTAACGCAGTGGTTTCATAGATAAACTCCTAAAAATAGTATGGAAAAAACGATTTGGAACTACACGGGAGCCGATATGTCGTGATGCGCAGCCCTCAGCGGCACATGCCCCTCTTCAAGAAGCAATTCGTCGCTGTGGCTGCCATACAAATCACGTACATGGGTATCGGTCAAACTTGTCGGCGGGCCGTCAAACACCACTGCGCCAGCGCGCAGCGCGACGATGCGCGAGCAATACTGGCGCGCCATGGCGACGTTGTGCAAGCTCACCACCAGCGTCATGCCGTTTTGCTGGTTAAGTTGCTTGAGTAAGTACATCACCCGGCGCGCAGATTCTGGGTCCAGCGAGGCCACCGGTTCGTCGGCCAACAAAATGCGCGCGCCTTGCAGCAAAGCCCGAGCCACTGCGGCGCGTTGCTGCTGCCCGCCCGAAAGGGTGGAGGCACGCTGCAAGGCATAGTCGGCAAGGCCTACTGAGTCCAGGGCCTGGAGCGCCTGCAGTTTCTGTTCCTCGGTAAAAGTACCGCTCAAAACACGCCACAGTGGCAAATGCGGTAGCAAGCCGGTCAGCACATTGCTCAACAGGCTCATGCGCCCGACCAAATTGAATTGCTGGAAAATAATGCCCGTCTGGCGCCGCAAGGTGCGCACTTCAGGGCTGAGCACGCCGCTCGCTTGTAGTGTTTTGCCAAACAGCCCTACCGCGCTGTCTTTTCCGTCCAGTAATTCCAGGCCGCAGATGCTGCGCAGCAAGGTGGATTTACCCGAGCCTGAGGCACCCAAAAGGCCGACGCACTCGCCGCCGTGAATCTGCAAATGGACGTCGTCTAGGGCCTGTGTGCGGCCAAAGCGTTTCCTGGCATGGGCAATAGCAATGGCGGCGGACGTAGAAGACGACATGGGCGCAAATGTCGTCCATCCATATGAAATTTTTATGACAATTGCGTGTAACTGACTCCCTACTAGCGGTCTTCATTTTTGCTATGGATGGCGCTGCCCAGGTAGTTGTTCATCCAAAAATAGGCCACCAAGCCCAGCGCTAAAAGCACCATAAAGGCCTCGGTCAGGGCCAGGCCCAGGTCGGACTGTAGAAACGGAAAATGCACAAAGTTCATTCCAAAAAAGCCGGTGATGAGGTTGAGCGGCAGAAAAATCGCCGTCAACGCCGTCAAGGTCTTCATGACATCATTGTTACGGTTACTTTGCACATTAAAGTGCATTTGTACGGCAGCCTCTGCGCTTTGCTCTAAGCGGCTGACATGGTGCACCACCCGTTCAATATGCTCGAGCACATCGCGGCTGCGAACCCGCAGCATCTCGAGTTCTTTGGACGACAGGGTGGCGTCCTCGTGCCAGGCGTCCAGGGCGTCAATCCAATCTTGCATGGCGGCGCGCTGGTCTTCGCACACTTCGTCCAGGTAATGGAGCGTCAGGCGCGAATCGAGCAGCGCCCGCCAGTTGTTAAACCGCGTCCTGGGGTTGATCAACTCGCTTTGCCAGTGATCTAACTGGCGGGTCAGCTCGCGGCGCAATTCCAAATAACCATCGACCATGACGCCAGTCATGCGCAACATCAAATCGGCCGGGTTGGTCGGCAAACGCCCGCTCATATGGCTTGCGCCGCTGTGCATCAGTCGGTTGGCAAAGGTCTCACGCACCGTGCAATCGGCCGGATGCACGGAAAGCACTAGGCGATCAAACACAACAAAGCCGATCGGGCTGGTGTCAATGCGCCGCAATATCGGCGGGCCACCTTTGTTGCTGGCGCGGTGCATGATCTGGCCCGGGTTGGCCACATCTGACTCGGTGCGGCCGCGTGCCAAGCGCCGAAACACCAGCAAGTCGTAATCGGTGGTGAAGTCGTAATGCGAGGGCAGCTGGTTATTGAGCAAGTCCGATACATGCAAATCAAACAGTTGCACCTTGCAGACGGTCTCCAGCATGCTTTGAATTTCGCTTTGAAGTACTTCAAACTCGCGCCGGCTGAAACTGAGCCACAAAAACCCCTGCTCCGGTAATTGCTGGGGGATGGCATCGGATTCGAGAATGGTTCTGCCCTGGATAGTGAGTACATGCATAGTGCAAGACCTGCTTTGTTGAATACGGTGGGTACTGTAGCGTGCTCTCAGCGCCCTCAGCGGGGGCCGCTGCGCTGGCTCAGGCTCGGTCCAGCACCTGTGCGCGCCTGGACCGGCACGGGCGTCCAAGCGCTTCGGCGTGGAAGCCGGAGACCGCAAGAGCCGTTTACCGCACTCACCTGCCAGGAGACCTGGGCGGTGCGCTAAGGGTTGCCATGGCCTTGAGTGCCAGGGTCTGGGTATCCGCAGAGTCCGTGAGCACGCTGGCCACCCATGCCATCAAGCCCCATGGCGTGTTGGTGCTTGCCTCAGCGGCGCGGCTGTGGCGGGCGTGATCGACCAAGAAGGTGGCCACCTCAAGCGGGCTGGCCTCGGGCACGGTTTCCAAGGCCAGCGCCGCCAGACCGGCCACCGAGGGGCTGGCCATGGAGGTGCCGCTCAGTGTTTTGGTCGCGCTTTCGCTGGTGTGCCAGGCCGAAATCACTTCAAAACCCGGGGCAAAAATGCTCACGCAGGGGCCAAAATTGGAGTAGCGGGCCAGCGCGCCTTCCTTGTTGGTGGCGCCCACGCTAATGACGTTGGGTGCACTGGCAGGCGAGGCCCTACAGGCATCGACGCCCTTGTTCCCCGCCGCCACCACCACAGTGACCCCTTTGGCCACCAGGGCAGCAACTGCGGCATTCAGGGCGCTAAAAGCTATCCCGCCCATAGAGACGTTGGCCACTGCGGGGCGCTGCTTGGTGTTACCGACCCACTCCAAAGCGGTAATCAAACCGCTCACTGTGCCCACGCCGGCGCAGTCCATGACGCGCACCGGCACGAGCATGACTTGTTTTGCCACGCCGCGCAGGCGCCCGCCCACAATGCCCGCCACATGGGTGCCGTGTCCGTTGCAGTCGGAGGTGCCGTTGCCATCGTTGATTACGCTAAATCCAGGTAGGACGCGCCCACTGAACTCGCTATGGTCTGCCCGGATACCGGTGTCAATAATGAAGGCGGTGACACCCGCACCGGTGCGCTTCAATACCGCATTCGGCTCGAGCAATTGCCCCGCTTTGCCGGCTGCTTCCTCGCCTCCTGCCACTTGCCGTTCCTTGGGTGGCATGGTGGCCAAGGGCTCGGCCGAGCGTTCTGCTGTGGAAAGTTCAGGCGCAGTTTCTTGGCTTGCCAAAGCCTGCCCTGGCGGTGTCTGGGACAAAGCGACCGGTGACAAGAGCATGGCCAAGGTGGCCAATATGAGCGAAACCTGAAATTGCTGCATTCTGTTACTCCAACTGGTTTATTTGTTTTTATTGTAATAACCATTTTATAAAAAGTAAAAATAATTAAAAAAGAAAAAATTATCAAAATCATTATTTAATGAGGTAGCACATTGATAAGAAGTGCTAAGCAGTTGAAGCAATTGGTTTTTTGCCTGAATCGCCTTAAGAAAAAGGCAAGGCAGAATGCGTGAGGGTGTGGCTTTTTGGCAAATGGATTGCCAAAACACCTTAGCGGAGTTGGAGAAGTGCGCTGCTCAGTGGCAAGCAGGCGAGCCATAGCCCGGCCTCCCCTGGGCTGGGCGCGGTGCCGCAGGGCTTACACGTGCAGGCGCTATCGCGCCTGCACTGCTCAGGGTCTTTTTAGGCCCCGGCTTACACCGTTGCCGGCTCGTGTGTCATGTCCAGATGCAGGAGGGTGCCGGTGTAGGGGTGGGCGCGGGCGACGTCTTCGTCCAACTCCACACCCAGCCCGGGCGCAGTGGGCGGGATGATGTAGCCGTTTTCCCACTGGATGGGCTTCTTGAGAATCTCGGTGTGAAAACCGCTCCAGTCCAAAATACTTTCCTGGATCAGGAAGTTGGGGCTGCAGGTGGCTAGCTGGATGTTGGCTGCGCCCACCACCGGGCCGCAGTACAGGTGCGGGGCGATTTGCACATGGCAGGCTTCGGCCATGGCGGCGATTTTCTTGCCTTCCAAAATCCCGCCTACGCGGCCCAGGTTCATTTGCAAAATCGCCGCCGCGCCTTCTTCCAGCACACGCTGAAATTCCCACTTGGTCGCCAGGCGCTCGCCGCAGGCCACCGGGATGGTGGTACCGCGTGCGACTTTGCCCATCTCGCGCTGGTTGTCCGGCGGCACGGGTTCTTCAAACCACAGCGGGTCGTATTTTTCCAGGCGCCGCGCCAGGCGAATGGCGCCCGCCGCCGTCATCTGGCCGTGCGTGCCAAACAGTAAATCGGCCTTGCTGCCTACGGCTTCGCGCAGCATGCGGCAAAAGGTTTCAGAGCGGTCTAGTTCGGTAAGCGAAAGCTGGCGTCCGTCATAGATGGTGTAGGGGCCGGCCGGGTCGAATTTGAGGGCGGTAAAGCCCATGGCCAGGTATTCGGCGGCGCGCTCGGCGGCCAGCACCGGGTCGGCATAGACATTGGTTTTGTCGCCGTCTTTAGGGTAAATGTAAGTGTAGCTACGCAGCTTTTCATGCACCTGGCCGCCCAAGAGTTTGTAGACCGGCTTGTTGACGTCTTTGCCCACAATGTCCCAGCAGGCCATGTCGATGGCACTGAGAATGCCCATGGTGCTGATGTCGGGGCGTTGGATAAAGCCGCTGCCATAGACGCTGCGCCAGATGCGTTCGGTGTCGTAGGGGTCTTTGCCCACCACGCAGCGCTCCACGACATCGCGCACCATGTGCTCGACCACGTTGGGGTGGTAGGGCAGGTTGTAAACCTCGCCCAGGCCTTCTATGCCTTCGTCGGTGATGAGTTTGATGAACACAAAATAGCGTCCGCCAAAGCCAGGCGGCGGGTTGCCGACCACAAAGGTTTTTACATCAATGATTTTCATAGGATTTCCAACTTTATATTTTTTACCTGGGTCAAGGTGGGGCGTGCTTTAGCTGGCGCAGTTGATTACTTTGTATTCCAAATAGTCCTGCAAACCAAAGCGGCCCCATTCACGGCCATTACCGCTTTGTTTGTAGCCGCCAAAGGGAGAGCAATAGTCTTGCCCCTGGCCATTGATAGACACCATGCCGGCACGCAGACGCCGCGCCACACGCTTGGCACGCGGCACGTCGGCGCACTGGATGTAAGCGGCCAGGCCGTAAGGCGTGTCATTGGCAAGGGCGATGGCTTCTTCTTCCGTGTCAAAAGGAATGATGACCAGCACCGGCCCGAAGATTTCTTCCCGGGCAATACGCATCTGGTTATTCACATCGCCAAACACTGTGGGGCGGGCGTAATAGCCTTTGTCCATGCCCTCGGGTCGACCCAGGCCGCCGCACAAAAGCTGCGCGCCTTCGTCGATGCCGATCTGTATATAGCGCTGTACCGTCTCCCACTGGCGTTTGCTGGCCAAAGGGCCAATACCTTTGCCTTTGTCCGCACTGTGGATCACTTGCACCTTGGCACCCGCCTCTGCCGCGTGTTGCAAAGCCTGCGCATACACGCTGCGCTCGACCAAAAGACGCGTCGGCGCATTGCAGCTTTGGCCGGTGTTGCTCATGCATTTGTTCACGCTAAAGCGCACGGCTTTGTCCACCTTGCTATCGGCAAAAATGATGTTGGGCGATTTGCCGCCCAGCTCTTGCACCACGCGTTTGACGGTGTCGGCCGCATGCTTGGCCACCGAGATGCCCGCCGCGGTGGAGCCGGTGAAGGAAATAAAGTCCACCTCCGGGTGGCTGCTGAGCATGGGACCCATGTGTGGGCCGTCGCCGTACAGCAGATTGAACACACCCGCCGGGTAACCGGCCTCGTGCACAAACTCGGCCACCAGCTTGCCCGACAAAGGCGCGTATTCGCTAGGCTTGAGCACCACGGTGCAACCGGCCAGCAGCGCGGGCGCCAGCTTGGAGACGATTTGGTTGAGCGGCCAATTCCAGGGCGTGATCAGCACGCACACGCCGATGGCTTCGCAGACCAGATCGGCATTGGCGCCGCTGCGCGTTTCCCAGGGGAAGTCTTTGGCGGCGGCCAGCGTGGCTTTGATATGGCCGGGGCCGCATTCGGCCTGCTGGTCATAGGCCCAGTCCCAGGGCGCGCCCATTTCCAGGCTGATGGCGCGAGCCATTTCCTCGTAGCGGCGTTCAAACACGGCTTGCAGCTTTTCCAGCAGTCCGGTGCGGTGTGCCAGGGTGGTTTGGCTAAAGCTGTCAAAGCTATGGCGCGCGGCCATGACGGCGCGATTCACATCCTCTTGCCCGCCCATCATCACCTGCCCGACGACCGACTCGTCCCCGGGGCTGACCGCGGCGTGGACGGTATGCGCGCCAGCGGGTTCCACCCACTGGCCGTCGATATAAAAATTGCAATGCGTGCTCATCGTGTGTGCCTCTTGAATTATTGGGCGACCAGTTCGGTCGGGTAGCCGGGTGCGCGCAGTTCCAGACCGCAGGCCGCTTCGATCATGCGCACCACTTCGGGTGATTGGGCCTGGCTGCCGTAGAGGCCGCGTGCACGCCTAAAAATTTGTTGCGCCATAGAACCCAGTTCCAAAGGCACGCCGATTTTTTCGGCAATGCCGTTGACCAGCCCTAAGTCTTTGCACGCCAGGTCCATGGTGAACTTGACGTTGTAGCTACCGGAAAGCACCAGTTTGGATTCCGTCTCGTGCACAAAACTATTGCCCGAGCTGGCGCGGATAGCGCGGTAGGTGGCGTCTGGATCGACGCCGTATTTGGCTGGCAGCATCATGGCTTCGCCTGCGGCAATCAGGTGGATAAAGGCCAGCATATTGGTCACCACTTTGACCACCGAGGCATTGCCCATCTTGCCCATGTAAATAATCTCGCCGCCCATGGTGCCTAGGATGTCCTGCACACGGTCAAAGGTGGATTGCTCACCACCCACCAGCACCGTGATCTCGCCCGAGTTGGCCAGATGCACGCCGCCGGTAACCGGGCATTCCAGCACGGTAATGCCTTTAGATTTCGCGACTTCGGACAAGCGCAGCAGGTCTTCCATATCGGTAGTGCTCATTTCGATCCATGTGCCGCCGGATTTCAGGTTCTCAAACACGCCGCCAGCGCCTTCGACCACTTTGCGCGATATGGCAGGCGAAGGCAATACCGTGATCACCACGTCCGCATCGCGGCAGGTGCCGGCCACGTCGTCCGACCAGGTGGCGCCACCGGCCAGCAGGCCTTTGGCCAGGTCTTTGTTCAAGTCGTTGACGACCACGGGATAGCCCGCTTTGACCAGGTTGTTGCACAGGCCTTCGCCCAAAGCGCCTAAGCCAATGAAACCGATACGGAGTTTGTTCGCACGCATGAGAATGTCCTTCTTTGTGAGGGTGGGTTTTTAAAAAGGTTTAACGGTTGACGTCCACCACCACGCGGCCGCGTGAGGTGCCAGCCATAAAGGCGGCGGCTTGGTCTGCGACCTCGCTCAAGCCCACGGTGCGCTGCATATGCGCTTGCGCGTCAGCAGGAAATTCACTGGCCAAACGCTCCCAGGCGGCATTGCGTTTGTCCAAGGGGCACATCACCGAGTCCACGCCCCATAAGCGCACGCCGCGCAAAATAAAGGGCATCACCGTAGTGTCCAGCCCGAATCCGCCGGCCAGGCCGCAAGCGGCCACTGCGCCGCCGTAGTCGATCTCGCTGAGCATGCGCGCCAGCACCGTACCGCCCACCACATCGACCGCGCCCTGCCAGCGCTGGGTGCCTAGCGGTGCCGGCTTTTCTTTCCATTCGGGGCCGCCGATGACGTCGACCGCGCCCAGGCCTTTGAGGTAGTCGCGGTTCTCATCAGGTCGCTGCGTCAGGGCCGTGACTTCATAGCCCCGGCGCGCCAACAGACTAATGGCGACGCTACCCACGCCGCCGTTGGCACCGGACACCAAAATCTTGCCACTTTTCACGCCTGCATCCTCTAGCGCCATAACGCAGAGCATGGCGGTCAGCCCGGCGGTGCCCATCGCCATGGCGCTCTCGCTGCTAAGCGAGGGCGGCAGATGTACCAGCCAATCGGCCTTGACGCGCGCCATTTGGCTGTAGCCGCCCCAGTAGCGCTCGCCCACGCTCCAGCCGGTCAGCACCACATGGTCACCGGCGCGGTAGGCGGGGTTGGTGGAGTCCACCACCGTGCCGGCAAAGTCGATACCCGGAATCATAGGAAAGCTGCGGATGATCTTGCCCAGGCCGGACAGGGCCATGGCATCTTTGTAGTTCACGCTGGAGTAGTCGATAGCGACCAGCACCTCGCCAGCGGGCAGGTCCGAGACATGCAGTTCTTTGATTGCGCAGACCGATTTGCCGTCGATTTGGTCAACGACGAGTGCATTGAATGTGGTGTCCATAGCTTTACCTCTTGGGGGGTGGAGTGGAGGGGTTCGCAAGAGCGGCACGCTGGCCGGTCAGCGATTGTCCTGCAAGACCATGGCTGCGCCTTTTTCCGCCACCATGATGGTGGGGGCGTTGGTATTGCCCGAGGTCACCGCCGGGAATACCGAGGCGTCTATGACCCGTAAGCCCGCGATACCATAGACCCGCAAGCGCGCATCGACCACGCCTCGCGCATCATCGGGCCCCATGGAACAGGTACAGGAGGCGTGGTAGACCGATCCGGCGCGCTGGCCGAAGTCGGCAAAGACTTGTTCTTCGCTTTGCACCTGGGTGCCGGGCAGGTGTTCTGCGCTGATGACCTCCGCCAGCGGCGCGCTAGCGGCAATGCGGCGCAAGAGCCGCGAGCCGTCCATGATGTCCTGCCGGTCGTGCTCGGTGGTCAGAAAGTTGGTTTCGATGCGCGGCTTGGCCAGCGGGTCTGGCGAGGTGATGAGCACGCTACCCCGGCTGGTCGGGCGGCAGGTATTAAACGAGATGAGGAAGGCAGCGAACGGGTCCGGGTTTTGTAACTGGAAGCGCTTGCCCACCGGTGCGCTGCTTGCGGTGTAGCTGATGGGGTTGAAGTACAGGTGCAGGTTGGGCCGGGCCAGCTCGGGGCGGCTGCGCACAAAGGCACCGGCCTGGTTCACGCTCATGCCCAGCGGCCCTTTGCGGTCCCACAGATAGCGCATGCCCGCCCACAGCTTGCCGTGCCAGGGGCCCAGGCTGTTATTCAGCGTAGGCACTTTGGACTTGAAAAAATAGGACACCGCCAAATGGTCTTGCAAACCCTGGCCGACGCGCGGCAAATGGTGCAGCACCGGCACGCCTTTGCTTTGCAAATGCGCGGCATCACCTACGCCTGAGACCTGCAAAAGCTGCGGCGAATTGACTGCGCCGGCGCACAGGATGACCTCCTTGTCGGCGCTGAACATCTGCAGTACGCCGTCGATAGTGCATTCAATGCCGGTAGCCCGTTGCCGTTCAATGACCACGCGGCGCACCATGGCATGGGTCATGACAGTCAGATTGGGCCGGCGCATGGCGGCGCGCAAAAAGGTTTTAGCGGTGGACTCGCGCAGGCCTTGGCGGATGGTCATTTGCCACAGGCCAAAGCCTTCTTTGGTGGGGCCGTTGAAGTCGGTGGTGCGATGAAACCCGAGCGCGTCGCCGGCCCGCAAAAAACGCTCGCACAAGGGATGGACCTGGTCGGCAAAGTCGCTGACATGCAACTCGCCGCCTGCGCCGTGGTGCTCGGACGCGCCCCAGCAGTGGTCCTCTGATTTTTTGAAGTAGGGCAGCACATCGGCCCAACCCCAGCCGGTATTGCCGGCGTCGCGCCAGTCGTCAAAGTCGCCTTCCTGGCCGCGCATATAGACCATGGCGTTGATGGAGCTGCTGCCGCCCAGCACTTTGCCGCGCGGCCAGTACAGGCTGCGGTGGTGCAGGGCCGGGTCGGGCTCGGCGGTGTACATCCAGTTGTATTTGGGGTCGGCGTAGGTGATGCCGTAGCCCAGCGGCACTTGGATGAGTGGGCTGCGGTCCGAACCACCGGCTTCCAGCAGCAATACCCGGTGCTGGCCGCTCTCGGTGAGGCGCTTAGCCAGCACACAACCGGCCGAGCCCGCGCCGACGATGATGAAGTCAAAACGGTTCATATAAGGCAGTATTGCGAGGCGGCAATCAAGGGTAAGGACGATAAGGTGGGCAGGGGTTTGCTTGGGGGAACCGAGACAAAGGTCATACTATGCATAAGATTGCATGCCAACAATGCGGTCAAAAAAAGTAATTGAACAAGGTTTTTAGTCCCCCGGCGACCGAATGTGGCGGGTCAATGGCCCCCGTCAGGCCTGGCTATGCGCCTACGTACGCACACGATTTATGTCCTTTGAACAACTGATTTCATCCGCCAGTCTGGGCGATGGTAGCAAGCCCAAATACCAGTCCATCGCCGAGGACCTCGCCCAGGCCATTTTGAATGGGCAGGTGCCTATGGGTGAGAAGCTGCCGCCCCAGCGCAACCTGGCGCGCCGCCTAGGCGTGACGACCGGCACCATCAGCCGCGCTTATGCCATTTTGGAGCGCCAGGGCCTGGCCACTGCGCGGGTGGGTGATGGCACCTATGTGCGTTCGGCCGAGCATGTGGGACTGGGCGCTGATACCGACAAACACCCCGCGCCCATCGACCTGGCGCACAACGTGGCCATGGTGGGCGACGAGGCGCATGCGCTGCAAACTGCTTTTGCCAGCCTGGCGCAAGATGCCGAAATGATGCGACAGGTCCTGATGTACCAGAGCGAAACCGGTTTGCGCCGCCACCGCGAGGCCGGCGCAAAATGGCTGTCCCGTTTTGGCACTACCGGCCAGTGGACCCGGGTGATGGTGACCCATGGCGCGCAGCACGGCCTGGCCTGTGTGCTGCGCACCGTGGCCCGTCCGGGCGATGCTTTGTTGACCGAGTCGCTCAGCTACCCCGGGCTGCAGGCTTTGGCGCGCTCTATGCGCTTGCAACTTATCGGCATCGAGACCGACGACCAAGGCATCACGCCCCAAGCGCTGGAGCGTGCGGCCAAGACCTTTGACACCAAGTTTTTGTACTGCGCGCCTTCCTTGCACAACCCCACCAGCGCCACCATGAGCATGCAGCGGCGCGAAGCGATTGCCGCCGTGGTGCGCGCGCATGGGCTCTACATCATCGAAGACTGTGTGCACGCCGCGATGCAGGCCGCGCCGCTGCCGGCTTTGTCTACCTGGTTACCGCAACAGTCTTTTTTACTCAGCAGTTTTTCCAAAGTGCTGGCGCCCGGTTTGCGCGTGGGCTATGTCGAGGCTGCGCCCGAGTGGCTGAGCAAATTTGCTGCCAGCATGCGCGCGGACAGCTGGATGGTGGCGCCGCTGCTGCCCGAGGTGGCCACGCGCTGGTTGGAAAGCGGCGCTATGGAGGCGCTGATTGCGCAGCAGCGTCAACTCACCCAGGAGCGCCTTAAGGCCGCGCTGCAAATCCTGCACGGGCTGGAGTTTCGCACCGATGCGGAGTACCCGCTGATCTGGCTACCCCTGCCGGAGCCCTGGCGCGCTGGGCAGTTTGCTGCCGCGCTGCGCCAGGCCGGTGTGCTGGTGCGTACTGCGGACCACTTCGCCGTGGGGCGCTCACCGGCGCCGCATGCCATCCGCATCAGTTTGAACGCCCCCGACTCGGTAGCGCAATTGCAAAGTGGCCTGCACATTCTCAAAGCCATGATCGACAACCCGCCTTCGGCAGCCATGGACCCATGAGCGAGGCCTTTTGGCTCTGCCTCAGGCCCTGCAGCGCTGAAGGGCTTGCGCGGGGGTCAACACGCGAAAGCCTGGCGGCAACGGTGATTGCAACAAGTCCTTGTCGCCGCTGACCAGGTAGGGCAGTCCGGCGGCCAGGGCAGTGGCGATAAACACATCGTCATCGGGGTCGCGGCAATAGGCAGTGATGGCGCCAGGTTCAACCCAGCGGGCACTTGCGCCAAAGTCGTGCAGCAGGGCTTCGCGCATGTCCAGGCTCAGGTAACGGTCAAATTTGGGTCGGTGCAAGCGCGAGCGCAACTCGGCAAAGCTCGCTTCGCAAAACACCAAACTACCATGCTTTAACACTTGTTGCACTAATTGATGCGGCGCGCCTTGGTCGGACAAGGCTGCGCTGATTAGGACATTGGTGTCCAGCACCCAGTCAGTCAGGGGCACGCAGTAGCTCTTGCAGTTGCCGCGTGCCCAGCCCGGCCGCTTTGGCCAGGGCCGCACTCTGGCTCAGGCGGTGTTGCAAGCGATCCGCATAAAACAGGCGCATGGCTTCGTAGTCTTTGACTGACACCATGACACCGACCACGCGGTCGTGTTTGAGCACCCGCACCGGTTCGCGCTGCGCGGCGTCTATAAACTGGCCGAACTGGGTTTTCGCTTGGTTGGCAGTAAAATTTTGCATCCCATCAGTGTAGTCGAATTCGTGCCTTTCGTGCGAAACGCGCGGATCGGGCGGACGCTGCGTCAGCCTGGCCTAAGCGGCATCGCCGATTTCGGCAATCATCTCGATTTCAACGCAAGCGCCTAGCGGAATCTGCGCCACGCCAAAGGCGCTGCGGGCGTGCGCGCCGCGCGCGCCAAAGACCTGGCCTAGCAATTCGCTGGCGCCATTGGTCACCAGATGTTGTTCGGTGTAGCTGCCGGTCGAATTCACCAGCGACATCAATTTGACGATGCGCTTGACGCGGTTGAGGTCGCCCACGGCGGCGTGTAGCGTGCCCATCAGGTCGATGGCAACGGCGCGCGCAGCCTGCTGTGCTTCGGCGGTTTGCATCGTGGCGCCCAATTGGCCGACCCAGGGTTTGCCGTCTTTTTTGGCGATATGGCCGCTGATGAACACCAGATTGCCGGTTTGTACGAATGGCACATAGGCCGCAGCGGGCACGGCCACGGGCGGCAGGCTGATATCTAAGTCTTTCAACGTGTCATAAACATTCATAGCGTATTGTCCTTCAAGGTGCCGCGCGCAGCGGGCAGGTGTATTGAAACGTCAGCCCGCTGCAGGTGCGCACTGGTGTGGCAAGCGCAAGCGGATCCGGGCGCATTGTCGCCCACCGCGCGATGGCAAATCACTTTAAGATATTTGAATGAATAGGCCGCTTAGCAGGGCGGCGCCTAGCAGCGCGCCGGGGGGGATGATGGCATTGGCCCTGGTGGCCGGCGCAGCCCTGCAATTGCAACAAAGCGCTTTGTGGCCGATGGCCCATTACCTAGCTGCCGCGCTGGCTGCGCTTGGGGGCTTACTGCTGCCGTTTGCGCTTGGGCGCAGCGGGCTGGCGCCGCGCTTTCAGCCGATGCGTGCTTGGATGGCCTACATCGCCCCGCTTGGCCTGTGCGCACTCTTGGGCTTTGCCTGGGCCGGCGGGCGCGCCGCCTGGTTTGATGAACAAAGGCTAGACCCAGCGCTGGAAGGGCGCGATGTGCAATTGGTAGGCGTGGTGCGCCAGATGACGCACACCAACCCCATGGGCTTGCGTTTTCGCCTGGAACTGGAATCGGCCAAGTTGGAGGGCCAAGCGGTGCGCCTGCCGCCGCGCATAGACCTGGGCTGGTACCGCGGCATGGCGCCGCGCAGCGCACCGGCAGACCTGAGCGATTGGGAATTACAAAGACAACCTCAAGCCATGGTGCCGGGCGAGCGCTGGCACATGACGGTACGGATCAAAGCCCCGCACGGTAGCCTCAATTTTCAGGGCTTTGACTACGAGCTGTGGCTCTGGGAGCAGGGCGTGCAAGCTACCGGCTATGTGCGCGCCGGGGCGCGTGATGCGCCGCCACAGCGTGCGCAAACCACGCTGGCGTACCCGGTGGAGCGCTGGCGCCAGGGCTTGCGCGAGCGTATTTTTGCGGCAGTGCCCGAGCCGGGCCAAGCGGCGCTGATAGCCGCACTGGTAGTGGGCGACCAATCCGCGCTGGACCAGCAGCAGTGGGCGCTTTTCCGGGCCACCGGCGTGGCGCATCTGGTCAGTATTTCTGGTCTGCACATCACTATGTTTGCCTGGGCTGCGCGCTGGTTGATCAGTTGGCTGTGGCGGCGTTCGCAGCGCTTGTGTTTGTGGTGGCCCGCGCCTTCGGCGGCCTGGGCCGGCGGTTTGCTCGTGGCCTGCGCGTATGCGGTATTTTCCGGCTGGGGTATTCCTGCGCAGCGCACTTGCATCATGCTGGCCTGGGTGACGCTTTTGCGACTGGCAGGTGCCCTTTGGCCCTGGCCGCAGGTCTGGATTCTGGCTTTGCTGCTGGTCGTGGTCTACGACCCCTGGTCCCTATTGCAGGCAGGCTTTTGGCTGAGCTTTGTGGCCGTGGCCGTGTTGTTCGCCACCGACGGCCATCGGCCTGTGCACGATGAAAGTCTTGTGGCAAAGGCGGGGCCGGCCAAGAGGCCTCATCGCAGCGAAGCCACTTCCCTCTTTACTAGACTTCCTGCTCTGTTTTTGGGGCGCAAAGGTCACGCTAATACCACCCCAGCCGTGCAGGACCCGCGGGACGATT
This sequence comes from Rhodoferax sp., assembly GCA_040400635.1. Taxonomy (GTDB): domain Bacteria; phylum Pseudomonadota; class Gammaproteobacteria; order Burkholderiales; family Burkholderiaceae_C; genus Allorhodoferax. Next base: position 4,165 of record JBBAPY010000008.1, on the reverse strand, counting down.
TGTTCACGCACGAGGTCCAGCCGCTAGCTGCGCCGGGCCCGCTTGCGTGCTTGCATGTCTGGCTTTTGGCAAGCATCCAGGCCTTGCGCACCATGTTGCGCGAGTAGGGCATGATCACCTTGGCACTGGCACCTTTGAGCATTGTCTTGTTCGGTCAATTGTCGGGGGTAGGCTTGTTGGCCAATCTGGTGGCCGTGCCCTGGGTCACTTTAGTCATTACGCCGTTAGCTTTGGCCGGCGTGCTGCTAGAGCCGCTGTGGCATGGGGCTGCCACGGCGGCGGCCTGGTGGTTGATCATGGTGCAAACCATGGCGGCTTGGCCTTTGGCGGTGCTTGCGCTGCCCTTGCCACCATGGTGGCTGGCGCTGCCTGCGGGACTGGGTGCGCTGGTGCTAGCCATGCCCTTGCCCTGGACCTTGCGATGCATGGGCCTGCCCTTGGTGCTGGCACTGGGCGTTTGGCACCCGCCTGCGCCGCCGCCGGGCCAGTTTGAGGTGATTGCCGCTGACATCGGCCAGGGCAATGCGGTGTTGGTGCGCACCCGCAAACATGTATTGCTTTACGACGCAGGCCCGCGCTACAGCCTGGACAGCGACGCGGGCCAGCGCGTGCTCGTGCCGATGTTGCAGGCGGGTGTGTCGCGCTTGGATCGACTCATGCTCAGTCACCGCGACACCGACCACGTCGGCGGCGCGGCCAGTGTCTTGGCGATGCAGCCGCAAGCCGATGTATGGAGTTCACTGGATACCGGGCACGTGTTGCTGCAGGGACGGACAAGCACGCGCTGCCAGGCCGGACAAAGCTGGGATTGGGACGGTGTGCGCTTTCGTGTGCTGCATCCCTCCACTGAGGCCTATAGCGCGCAGAATGTGCCCAAACCCAATAGCCTGTCTTGTGTGTTGCTTGTGCAGACCGGGGCGGATACGCAAGCGGCTGATGCGCAAACTGCGCAAGTTGGCCTGAACCCACGCAGCGCATTATTGGTGGGAGATATTGAGCAGGCGCAGGAAGCGCAGTTGTTAGCACGCGCTGGCGCCGGCCCCTTGGACGCTGCGTTGGGTGCAGACCTGCTGCTGGTGCCGCACCACGGCAGCAAGACATCGAGCACTGCGGAGTTCTTGGCGGCGGTGCATCCGCAAACCGCGGTAGTGCAGGCGGGCTACCGTAACCGCTACGGTCACCCTGCCGCGCCAGTGGTGCAGCGCTACCAAGACCTGTCCCAAAGTTATGCATCAGATGCGCCTTTGCAATGGGTGGATACGCCGCACTGCGGGGCTTTTTGGTGGCAGTCCTGGCAGCCTGCAAAAAGCCAGTGTGCGCGCCAGGTATTGCAGCGTTATTGGCACCATCGCGTACCCTGAGCCGCCTTCGTCGGCGCATAAATTTGGCGCAAGACCCGCAGGTAATCTTCTTGACGCTTGCCTGCGATAAGGCCACCGGCTAAGGTATTGCCTGCGTCAAAGCCAGCCCTGTCGCCAGACATCCTCATTTTGCAGTTCACGCCAAGCGATGACTTGGGTGGCTTTAGAAAAAACGGCCTCGATTTCCACAGACTCAATGGGGTCCGTGGGAAGGTCTGGTGGAATTACCCGGCTGACCAGAAAGTGCTTTTGTTTGGCCACGGGCGTCACCGCCGTCCATTTGGTTAATCGCAGTTTCTTGGGATTGAGGGGATTCATTATGGTTAAGCAATGCTGCTTTCGCCTTACTTGGCTGCTTTAACAGCTTGCCCCAACTCAATCACCGCCATGGCGTAAAAGCTACTCCAGTTGTAGCGGGTGACGACATAAAAATTGTCGGTGCCTGCCACGTAGCTGGCGGGAGCTTCATTGCCGTTGACCAGTTCGATCAGCGCCAGAAGGCCTGGGTGTTGCAGGGCTTGCGTGGGCACGATAGCGCCGCGTTCGACCATTTGCGCAGGCGTCATGCTGGGCAGAATATCTTTTTCTAACAAAGCAGGCAGGTCCAGGCGCGCGGCCTCTAGTTGTACCGGGTAGTGCGTGGGCATGCCTGCTTTCCAGCCAAAGGCCGCCAGGTAATTGGCCACCGAGCCGATGGCATCATTGCTGTTGTCAAACAAATCAATACGGCCATCCGAGTCAAAGTCCACCGCGTATTTTTGCCAGCTTGAGGGCATGAATTGCGCCATACCCATGGCGCCGGCATAGCTGCCCCGTACCGTTAGCGGGTCGCGCCCGGTGGCCTGGCACCAGACCAAAAACGCCTCCAGCTCTTGCAAAAAATAGGCGGCGCGGGCGGGGGCTTTGGGGTGGCTGGCGGGGAAGTCAAACGCCAGCGTGGCTAGCGCGTCCAACACGCGGTATTTGCCCATGCGTTTGCCGTAAATCGTTTCCACCCCCAGGATGCCCACCACGACTGAGGCGGGCACGCCGGTCTCGAGCTCGGCACGCTCTAGCGCTTTGGCATTGCGCATCCAAAACTGCACACCCGCCTGTACGCGCACCGGGTCGACCATGTGGTCGCGGTATACCTGCCAATTGCGCACGCCCGGGTCTTGCGTGGGGGTAACGGCACGCACCACCTCGGGCAACATGCGCGCCTGCGCCAGCGTGGCGCGCACCCAACTACGGCTTAAGGCATTGCTTTGGGCGATGGCGTCCGCTGCCTCGCGCACCGCCGGTTTGCTGGCGTAGCTGCCGGGGGCAGCGACCTTGGTCGCCAGACATTTGCGCTTCTTGGCTTTTTTGCCTTTTTTATCGGCGGTGGCACTTGGGTCTTTGCCGACCTCGGCTGGGCCGCAGTCGCGCAGTGCGGTGGCCTTGGCGGTGGCTTGGGGCCGTGCCGCCAGGGCAGTGCTGCTGTAGCCGCAAGCCAGTGCCATCAACGCCACAAGCACTATCCAAAGTGTGGGGCGACAGTGGCGTGGGGACGGGCAGAGGTGGAGCGGACAGTGCATAAACGCACTGCATTTTGTCTGATCGTGCGGCGCCGCTTTGCCGGCAGGCCCGCTACTAGAATCAGAGCGCACACACGCGCGCCAAACCCCCATGCACAAAACCGGTTATTTCACCCACCCCAGTTGCCGGCGGCACGAGATGGGCGCGGGCCACCCGGAATGCCCCGAGCGATTGGACGCCATACAGGATCGCTTGCTCATCAGCGGTATGTTGGCAGTCTTGGAGTCGCACGAGGCCCCGGCAGCGGACGCCGACCAGTTGGCCCTGGCCCATGGGCGGGGTTACATCGACACCATAGACCGCATGCATAAAAACCTGGCTTTTGAGCATGCGCAAACCGGCCGTGCCTATGCGGCCATTGACCCCGATACCAGCATGAACCCGCATACTTGGCAGGCCACTTTGCATGCGGCGGGCGCAGCGATTGCAGCGACCGATGCGGTGATAGCCGGTGCGCTAGAAAATGCGTTTTGCGCGGTGCGCCCGCCCGGCCACCATGCCTGCCACGACCGCGCCATGGGCTTTTGCATCTTTAACAATGTGGCGATTGCGGCGCGACATGCCTTAGAGCACCATGGCTTGCAGCGCGTTGCCATCGTGGACTTTGATGTGCACCATGGCAACGGCACCGAGGACATTGTCAGCAATGATCCGCGCATTTTGATGGTGGGTTTTTTTCAGCATCCGCATTACCCCTATAGCGGTGTCGACGGGCGTGCAGACAATATATTGAACGTGCCAGTGCCGGCCTACACCAAGGGCGATGCGGTGCGCGCGTTGGTGCAAAGCCAATGGCTACCGCGCATGCATGCATTTGCGCCTGAGATGGTATTTATCAGCGCCGGCTTTGATGCCCACCGCGACGATGACCTGGGCCAGATGGGCTTGGTCGAAGCCGATTACGCCTGGATCACCCAGCAACTTAAAGACGTGGCGCGTGCCCATGCCAAGGGCCGCATCGTCTCCAGCTTGGAGGGCGGCTATAACCTGCGCGCCCTGGGGCGCAGCGTGGAAGCGCATGTACGGGTGCTGGCCGATGTTTAGTTTGTCTTTGAACGCAGAACGAGGCGGCCCACGGCTTCTTGCCGGTATCTTGGTTGAAAGAGGCCTTACATGAGTAGCGTGCGCATGGCAGCGCCGCCGCCGATTGATGACTTGGGCGCCTGGCTGGAGGCTTTTACCCAGCCTACGGTCGCGATCGAGTTAGCGGCGCTGTCCCTGAGTGCAGCCGTGGCCTGGGGTTTGGT
>JBBAPY010000007.1:0-28306 GCA_040400635.1 Rhodoferax sp. | reverse complement strand
TGAAATCCACCAGGCCTTTGCCGATTACCGCCGCACCGAATTTGGCGGCTGGCCCTGGGGCCGCAGCGACCCGGTGCATCCGCGTGACAAGGGACGCTTTGCCCGGCATGCCAACGGCCGCATCGAAGAGCGCTAGGGCGGCGGCGCTTGCTGCAAAATGCGCGACTTACCCGAAACGCTTGGATACGCCATGTCACTGATTCCCGCCACCATACTCACAGGATTTTTAGGTTCGGGTAAAACCACCTTGCTCAAACGCATTCTGACCGAGGCGCACGGCCAAAAAATCGCCGTCATCGAAAACGAATTCGGTGAGGAAAACATCGACAGCGATATTTTGGTCAGCGACACCCAGGAACAAATCATCCAGATGAGCAATGGCTGTGTTTGCTGCACCATCCGAGAAGACTTGCGCACTACCTTACAAGACTTGGCAGAGAAAAAGCGCAAAGGCGAACTGGACTTTGACCGCGTCGTTATCGAAACCACCGGCCTGGCCGACCCCGGCCCGGTGGCGCAAACCTTTTTTATGGACGATGAGGTGGCCGAGTCCTACCTGCTGGACGCCATCCTGACCCTGGTGGACGCCAAACACGCGCCCGACCAGCTCAACGAACGCCAGGAAGCCCGCCGCCAGGTGGGTTTCGCGGACCAGATTTTCATTAGCAAATCCGACCTGGTCAGCGCCGAAGCCTTGGGTGCACTGACCCACCGCCTGCAACACATGAACCCGCGTGCGCCACGGCATATTGCGCACTTTGGCGAAATGGACATTAAAAATGTGCTCGATTTGCACGGCTTTAATCTCAACGCCACCTTGGACATTGACCCGGAGTTTCTGAGCGGCGGCGACCATGGGCATGGGCATGGGCATGGGCACGATGACCATGGACACGACCATGCGGACCACGCGCACGGTACCGATTGCGACCACCCCTCGCACGCCCACGAGGCGCACCATGGTCACCACCACCATGTCGATGACGATGTAAAAAGCTTTGTATTCAAGTCCGAGCGGCCTTTTGACCCGGGTAAGCTGGAAGACTTTTTGGGCGCTATCGTCAATATTTACGGCCCGCGCATGTTGCGCTACAAGGGTGTCTTATTTATGCAAGGTAGCGAGCGTAAAGTCATCTTCCAAGGCGTGCACCAGTTGATGGGCAGCGATCTGGGCCCTCCATGGCGTGCGGACGAAGTCAAGTCCAGCAAACTGGTGTTTATTGGTATTGATTTGCCCAAAGACATCTTGTTGCAAGGCATGGAGCAGTCCCTGGTATGAGCGTTTTTGTAGGCGCTTGCGCGCTAAAGACACGCGGATTTGACTTGCCTGTACACTCGCGCGCCGAACGAGGGGGCAGCCCGACGGGGCGAGCGGACTCCTAAACTTCCCGCAATCGGGCCCCTTGGGTTTCTATAAGGAGACACGAATTGAACGCCACCAGCACTAAAACAGCGAAGCCCGGCAAGGCAGCCAAGCCAGTGTCTGCGGCCAAAGCCAGCTCGGCCAAGGCCGCCAAGGCCCCCGTCGCACCAGCCAAAAAACCAATGGCAACTGTTAAATCGACCTCCAAAACACCGACCAAAACGAGTGTGCCAGCCCCGAAAAAAACTGTGACTACCTCCACTAAAAAAACCACACCGGCACCGGCGTCCAAAGCTGTAGCAAGCGTTTCAAAAAAATCTGCGACCAGCACCGCAGTCGCAGCTAAAGCCCCAGCGGCCGCTGCAAAACCTGCGGGCAAGGCGCCCCTCGTTAAAAGCAAAGCGGCGCCGGTGGCCGCGAGCCCGGTTGCGCCGCTAGCTCCCAAAGTGCTAACGCCGGTCAGCAATGACCCAAGCGCGGTGCCGGTCAAGTCTGGCAGGCCTTCATCGCGCCTGGCGCAATTGACCGTTCCCTCTATGGCCCAATCGATTGCCTCCACCGCAGCCAAAGCAAGCTTTGGCCACGCCTACGAAGCCGAGCCGGTTGCACCCGTCATTCCCGCGCCGGTTAAGAAAGACAGCAAGTTGGCCAATAACTGGAAAAGCAAGCCGGTGGACCAATTGAGCGATGCCGAACTGCAGGCCATGCCCGATTCGGAGTACATGAACGATGTGCAAATGGCCGCTTTCCGGCTGAAGCTAGTCGTGCTCAAGCGCGAAATTCTGAGCAATGCCGGTGAAACCACTGAGCATTTGCGCGAAGACACCTCGGTGGTGCCAGACCCCACTGACCGGGCCACTATCGAAGAGGAGCATGCCCTGGAGTTGCGCACCCGGGACCGCGAACGCAAATTGCTCAAAAAAATCGAACAATCAATTACCCGCATTGATGCTGGCGATTACGGCTATTGCGATGAAACCGGCGAGGCCATTGGCATTGGACGCTTGTTGGCCCGGCCCACGGCCACGCTATCGCTGGAAGCGCAACAGCGCCGCGAGCTCAAACAAAAAATGTTCGGCGATTAAAGCTGCTTCATGGGCGTGGGCGATCAGGCCCAGCGATGCCCTTCAATCCAGCGGCAAGCGGCGGTCCTAAGACGCCCGCGGTCCCCTCTTGCGATTGCGCGATGTGCCTGAACGCCGCCTGCGCATAGCCGCCCTGGAAAACCCAATACGGGGAAAATTTTGCCCCATGGCATTTGAACTGCAGGGCCAGCGACGGCCCGGTGCAAACCGCGTGACGCGGACGACACCTAAAACTAGGCAAGCCCAAACTATTCACCCGTTACTTGCAATGCAATTGCTAAGTGCTTAATTTAGAACATCTTTTATATGATTTTTAGACGAAAATTAGGTTCTAAGTCTTTGATTTCATTGGAAAAAACTTACAAAAACCTTGTCCCCAACACGAATTTGCTGGTAAAGTGCAAATAAGTGCAAATAAGTGGAGGAAAGTGCCAAAAACATGGCCTTTCGCTCGTTCAGTTGGAATAAGAGGTTTTCGTGGTGTTTCAAGGTGCTTCTTCGCTCACGCTCGACGGCAAAGGGCGCCTGTCCGTGCCGACGCGGCACCGCGACGTGCTGAGCGCGACCGCGCAAGGCCTGCTCACTATTACGAAACACCCGCACGGCTGCCTGATGGTCTTCCCGCGCCCGGAGTGGGACGTGTTCCGTGACCGAATCTCCGCCCTGCCTATGTCGGCGCAATGGTGGAAACGGATTTTTCTGGGCAATGCCATGGATGTGGAGCTCGACAGTACCGGGCGCATCCTGATTTCGCCCGAACTGCGCCAAAGCGCAGGCATCGCCAAAGACACTGTTCTGCTGGGCATGGGCAACCACTTCGAACTCTGGGACAAAGTGGCCTACGAAACGCAGGAAGCCAAGGCAATGCAAGAGCAAATGCCCGACGTATTCAAAGACTTTTCCTTCTGAGCGCGCCCATGGACGCGGTTGCGCAACACACCACTGTTTTGCTTACAGAAGCGGTTGACGCGCTTTTGACGCCCGCGGACCCCTCCTCAAACAGCGCACCGCAGGACGGCCTGTACATCGATGCCACCTTTGGCCGTGGCGGCCATACCGGTTTACTGCTTACGCGCTTATCTCCACGCGGGCGCGTGCTGGCTTTCGATCGTGATCCCCAAGCCGTCGCCCAAGCGGCCAAGCTCCAGGACGCGCGCTTTTCCATCCGCCAGCAAAGTTTTTCCCACATCGCTGAAATGCAAGACGCCAGTGCATCGGGCATCTTGATGGACCTGGGCGTCAGTTCACCGCAAATTGACACGCCCGCGCGCGGATTTAGTTTCCGCTTTGAGGGTCCCTTGGATATGCGCATGGACACCACATGCGGGCAAAGCGTAGCGCAATGGCTGACAGACGCCAGCGTAGAAAAAATAACGGAGGTGATACGTGACTATGGCGAAGAGCGGTTTGCTGGCCCCATTGCAAAGGCGATTGTCGCGCGCCGGCAGGAACACGGACCGATTGAAACAACCACCGAGCTTGCCCAACTCGTGGCTGACACAGTCAAGACCCGCGAGCCGGGTCAGAACCCTGCAACGCGCACCTTCCAGGCTTTTCGGATTTTCATCAATGCCGAACTGGAAGAACTCGAACAAGCCCTAGATGCCGCGCTGGAAGTACTTGCTCCGGGCGGACGCCTGGTGGTGATCAGCTTTCACTCTTTAGAAGACCGCATCGTCAAACAATTTATCGCGCGTCACTCCAAGGACGAATACGACCGGCGCCGCCCTTTTGCGGCGCCACGTGCCATGCGACTTCGCGCCCTGGGCCGCACCCGCCCGGGCGCTGCCGAGGTGGCCGTCAATCCGCGCGCGCGCAGCGCGATCATGCGCGTGGCGGTACGCATTGACGCAGTGCAGGGCCTGGCGGCATGACGCGCATCAGCCTTTTGCTGATTCTGGCTACGCTGGCCAGCGCCATGTATTTGGTGAGCGTCCAGTATGAGTCGCGTCGCCTGTTTACCGAACTCGAACGCGCCCAGCGCGAAGGGCGTCGCTTAAAAACTGAGTTTGAGCGGCTGGAAGTGGACAAACGCAGCCAGGCAACGCCCGCGCGCGTAGAACGCGTGGCACGCGAAAAGCTGCAAATGCGCCAGGTCACTCCGGGCATTACGGTGTACATGGGTCAGGCCCAAAACCCGGAGCAGCATCCGTGAGCCGCAGCATCCGTTACACCGCCAGTCCCTTGCTGACCAGCCGCACGCCGGTATGGCGCAGCAAGTTAGTGGTATCGGCGCTGGCGCTGGGCTTTGTAGGACTGGGCGCACGAGCCGCCTATATCCAGGTGTTTAACAACGACTTTTTCCAACGCCAAGGCGAAGTGCGCTACAGCCGCACCTTGGAACTTGCCGCCAACCGGGGCCGCATCCTTGACCGCAACGGCTTGATACTGGCGTCCAGCGTGCCCTCGCCCAGCATCTGGGCCATACCGGAAGACGTGGAGTTGGATGAGGCCCAACGCGCCAGCCTGGCAAAGTTACTGGAGCTCCCGCTGGCCGAGCTGAACAAAAAACTGGCCGACGAGGACAAAAGTTTTGTCTGGCTCAAACGCCATGTAGAGCCGGAAAAAGCCAAACAAATCGCCGAAGCTGGTTTCAAAGGCATTTACCAGCGCACCGAGTTCAAAAGGCAATACCCAGAAGGCGAAGCCGCCGCGCATGTGGTGGGCTTTACCAATGTGGAGGACAACGGGCAGGAGGGCATTGAACTGCTCTACAACAGCACTTTGCTAGGTCGCGCCGGATCGCGCCATGTCATCAAAGACCGCTTGGGCCAATCCGTGGAACAAGTGGGCGAAACCGTGCCCCCAGTAGCGGGCAAAGATGTGCAACTGAGCATAGACACCAAGGTGCAGTTTTTTGCCTACCAAAAATTGCGCGACGCGGTGGTGAACAACCGCGCCCAAGCCGGCAGCATTGTGGTCTTGGATGCCAATACTGGCGAAGTGTTGGCACTGGCCAATTACCCCAGCTACAACCCGGAAAAGCGCCTCAACCTGAACGGCTCGCAATTGCGTAACCGTGCCCTGACAGACACCTTTGAGCCAGCCTCGGTGATGAAGCCCTTCACCATTGGTCTGGCCCTGGAAACTGGGCGCGTCAAAACCTCCACCATCATCGACACCGCGCCCGGATCGGTGACGATTACCGGCGCCACCATCCGCGATGCGCATCCCCATGGCGCTTTGACGGTGGAGCAAGTGATTCAGGTGTCCAGCAATGTGGGTACCACCAAAATAGCGATGCAAATGCCGGCCAGCGAAATGTGGGAGACCTTCTCCGGTGCGGGGTTTGGCCAAAAGCCGCAAATCGAATTTCCTGGTGCGGTACCGGGCAAGCTACGCCCCTACAAAACATGGCGCCCCATCGAGCAGGCTACAGCCTCCTATGGCTATGGTTTGTCGGCGTCTTTGTTCCAGATGGTGCGCTCCTACACCGTGTTCTCGCACGACGGGCAAATCATCCGCGCCACCTTGCTCAAGAACGATGAACCAGCGGTGGGCATTCCTGTGTTTTCCGGCGACACCGCCGCCAAAGTGCGCAAGATGCTGCAAATGGCTGCTGGCCCCGGCGGCACCGGTCCTAAGGCGCAAACAGCCGGCTATTCGGTCGGCGGCAAATCAGGCACGGCCTACAAGCAAATCGGCAAAGGCTATGGCAGCGAGGGCAACCGCAAGTACCGCAGCTGGTTTGTCGGTATGGCACCTGTCGACAAGCCGCGCATCATTGTGGGTGTCATGCTCGATGAGCCAAGTGCGGGCAAATACTACGGCGGCGAAGTGGCTGCGCCGGTGTTCAGTGAGACAGTGCAGCAAACCCTTCGCGTCATGGGTGTGCAACCGGACATCAGCATCCGCCCGCAAATCGTGGCCAACGCGGTAGAGGAAAGTTTTTGATGCAAGCGCATTTGCACACCCCGCAACAAGCAGCCGCCTGGCTGCGTGAACGGGTGCCCGGCCAATTGCAAACCGACCACCGCAAGCTGCACGCGGGCGATGGTTTTATCGCCATGCCCGGCCTGTCGATTGATGCACGGCAATTTGTACCGCAGGCACTGCTCGACGGCGCTGCCGCTTGCCTGGTGGATGCCCAGGATTCGGCCAAGTGGAGCCTGGAGGATGCACGCGTCGCACCCTATGCCAAACTCAAAAGCGATAGCGCGCAAATTGCCGCTGCTTTTTATGGCCACCCCTCGCGCAGCGTGCAGGTGCTGGCGATTACCGGAACCAATGGCAAAACCTCTAGCGCCTGGTGGCTGGCCCAGGCCCTCAACGCCATGGGCACGCAACCGGTGTGCGCACTCATAGGCACCCTGGGCATTGGCATCGCACCGGCAAACGCGGCCAATCTCAGTGGTCTGAGTTCTAGTGGACTGACCACGCCAGACAGCGTACTGCTGCAACACAGCTTACGCAGCTTTGTGAACCAGGGCTTGGCCTATTGCGCCTTGGAAGCGTCGTCCATCGGCATCGAAGAAGGCCGTTTGGACGGGACGCGCATCCGGCTTGCGTTGTTTACCAATTTCACCCAGGACCATCTGGATTACCACGGCAGCATGCAGGCCTACTGGGCTGCCAAACGGCGCCTGTTCGCCTGGCCCGGCCTGCAAGCGGCCGTGCTCAATATCGACGACGACCAGGGTGCGGTTTTGGCCGGTGAATTGGTTGCGCAAGCGCCCGAAATCGACGTTTGGACCGTGTCGACGCATTTAGCGGCGCGCTTGCAGGCACGCGATATCCAACAAAGTGCGCTGGGCTTGCAATTTGCGGTAGTGGAAGGCTCGCAGCGCTGCCTGCTGCGTACCCGCATCATCGGCGGCTACAACGTATCTAATTTGCTGGGCGTGATCGCCAGCCTGCGCGCGCTGGGCATAGACCTGGCCACTGCGGTGCAGGCCTGCGCTAACTTGCCGCCGGTACCCGGCCGCTTGCAATGCCTGGGCGGGCAAGACGCGCCGCTGGCGGTGGTGGACTATGCGCACACCCCAGACGCTTTGCAAAAAACCCTGGAAGTGCTTCGCCCAGTGGCGCAGCAGCGCGGTGGCGCGCTGTGGTGTGTCTTTGGTTGCGGCGGCGATCGTGATAGCGCCAAGCGTCCGCTGATGGGCGCTATCGCTGCCAGCAAAGCAGACCACATCGTGCTGACAAGCGACAACCCGCGCATGGAAAACCCTGCCAACATCATCGGCCATATCCTGGCCGGCATGGGTGGCCAGCCGCATATACAAGTGCAAGCTGATCGTGCGCAAGCGATTGCGGAGTCTCTGATGCAAGCGGACGCCAGGGACGTGGTACTGATCGCAGGCAAAGGCCACGAAGCGGCGCAGGAAGTGGCCGGACAAAAATTCATCTTCTCCGACGTGGACCATGCCGATATCGCGCTGGCCCTACGGGCGCAATGGGCTGCCGCATGAGCGCCGTGCTGATGAACCTGGCCCAGGTGCAACAATGGTTGCAGGCAGCAAGCGGTCACGTGCCGGTCACGCTGCATGGCGCCCCTGATACGGGCATCCTGCGGGTGCACACCGACAGCCGCAACCTGGAGCCTGGCGATTTGTTTGTCGCTTTGCGCGGTGACACCTACGACGCGAATCACTTTTTGCACCAAGCCAAGGAACGTGGCGCCAGCGCACTGCTTTGCCACAGTGCTTTGCCCGCCAGCCAATACCCGCAAGGCCTGCCGCGCATCGAAGTGGCCGACAGCACGCGGGCCCTGGGCCAACTGGCGCAAGCCTGGCGCGCACAATTTACGCTGCCACTGATCGCCGTGACCGGCAGCAATGGCAAGACCACGGTCACGCAAATGATTGCGGCCATCTTGCAGCAGCATGCCCCAGACGGCGCGGCGCTGGCCACGCAAGGTAATTTGAACAATGCCATCGGCGTGCCTTTGACGCTGCTGCGTCTGCGCGCCGCGCATCGTATTGCCGTGCTGGAACTGGGTATGAACCATCCCGGCGAAATTGCCCAGCTCGCGGCTATGGCACAGCCCACGGTGGCCCTGGTGAACAACGCCCAACGCGAGCATTTGGAGTTGATGCAAACCGTCGATGCGGTCGCCGCGGAAAACGGCGCGGTGCTGCAAGCGCTGCCCGCAAATGGCTGCGCCGTATTTGGGCTGGACGATAGTTATACCGACCAGTGGAAAGCGCAAAACAAGGCCAAGCAGCTAATGGGTTTTGCCGCGGCAGCGGTGGCAGAACACGAGGGCGTTTATGGCGAACAAGCCTTGTGGCAAGACGGCGGCTGGTCGGTAAAGGCGCGCTGGCGCCTAGGCGCCGCCAGCGGGGTTTTGCAATACCGCTTGGCCATCGCCGGCAAGCACAATGTGCGCAACTCCTGGGCTGCCGCTGCCTGCGCGTTGGCCGCCGGTGCCAGCCCAGAGGTGATCGAGCGCGGTTTGCAAGCGTTCGTGCCGGTCAAGGGCCGCTCGCGTGCACTCAGCCTGGTCTGGGGCGGGCGCCGCATCAGCCTGGTCGATGACAGCTACAACGCCAACCCCGATTCGGTGCAGGCCGCTGTCGACCTGCTGCGCGAGCTGCCCGCGCCGCGCCTGTTGGTGCTAGGCGATATGGGCGAGGTCGGCGACCAGGGCCCGCAACTGCACGCGCAAGCCGGCCGCTACGCGCACAGCCAGGGCATCGAACACTTGCTGGCCACAGGAAGCCTGAGCCAATCCACCGTCCAAGCCTTTGTTCAGGCCGGTGGTCAGGCGCAGCACTTCGCCGACACGGCCGCTTTGACGCACGCAGTAGCCCAGGCCTTGGCGCACAGCGCCAGCGTGCTGGTCAAAGGTTCGCGCTTTATGCGCATGGAAAAGGTCATAGAAGCCTTGCAGGATCGGGCTGCCGCTCAACATTCGCCGGGGGAGTCTGACCATGCAGCCTGAACACTGGAAAGAGGCCAACACATGCTGCTAAGCCTGACGCAATGGCTGCAAGGTCTTTACCCCGAGTGGGGTTTTCTGCGGGTGTTCCAGTACCTGACATTGCGCGCCGTCATGGCCGCTGCCACGGCACTGGTGATTGGCTTGGCCGCAGGTCCTGCGGTGATACGGCGTTTGCAGTCGCTCAAGATCGGCCAGCCCATCCGGGGCTACGGCATGGAGTCGCACTTAAGCAAAAGCGGTACACCTACCATGGGTGGGGTGCTGATTTTGATTGCGATTGCCAGTTCTACTTTGTTGTGGGTGGACCTGTCCAACCGCTTCGTCTGGATCTGCCTGATGGTGACCCTGGGCTTCGGTGCGATAGGCTGGGTCGATGACTGGCGCAAAGTCGTCAACAAAGACCCCGAAGGCATGCGTTCGCGCGAAAAATACCTGTGGCAATCCCTCATCGGTATTTTGGCTGCCTTATGCCTTGTTTTTAGTATTTCGGAAAACTCCAATGGCCGCGTGATTGAGTTGTTTGTCAACTGGGTCAGCTCCGGTTTTGACGTTAGCTTGCCACCCAAAGCGGGCCTGCTGCTGCCCTTTTTCAAGCAAGTGAGCTATCCGCTGGGCGTGCTGGGCTTTGTGGTGCTGACCTATTTGGTGATTGTGGGCTCGAGCAACGCGGTGAATTTGACCGATGGCTTGGACGGCCTGGCCATCATGCCGGTGGTGATGGTGGGCTCAGCGCTCGGTGTGTTTTCCTATGTCACCGGCAGCGTGATCTATTCCAAATACCTGTTTTTGCCGCACATTCCCGGTGCCGGCGAACTCCTGATTTTTTGCGCCGCGATTGCCGGTGCTGGCCTGGCATTTTTGTGGTTTAACACGCATCCGGCACAAGTCTTTATGGGTGATGTGGGCGCGCTGGCCTTGGGTGCCGCGCTGGGCACCGTCGCCGTCATCGTACGCCAGGAAATCGTGCTCGCCATGATGGGCGGCGTCTTCGTCGCTGAGGCCCTGTCGGTGATGCTGCAAGTGCTGTACTTCAAGTACACCCGCAAAAAATATGGCGAAGGCCGCCGCTTCTTCCGCATGGCGCCTTTGCACCACCATTTCGAAAAGCAGGGTTGGAAAGAAACGCAGGTCGTCGTGCGTTTCTGGATCATCACCATGCTGCTGTGCCTGCTCGGCCTGTCCACCTTAAAGCTGAGGTAAGCGCATGAACATGCAAGGGCAACAGGTGTTAGTCGTTGGTCTGGGAGCTTCCGGCCTGGCGATGGCACGCTGGTGCGCGGGCGCCGGGGCGCAGGTCACGGTGCTCGATGACCGCGCAGCGCCCCCGCAAGCATCGACCCTGGCGCAAAACATTCCCGATGCGCGCCTATTGCACGGTGCGCTGGACGCACAAGCCTTGGAATATGGACACTTCCAGCGCATTTGTATCAGTCCCGGACTCGCTCCAAAGCGCATCAGCGCCTTGGTCGATGCAGCCCGCGCCCAGGGCTTGTGGGTAGGCAGCGAGCTAGGCCTGTTTACGCAAGCCTTGCGCGAACTGCAAGAAGCGCAGGCCTATCAGCCCCAGATCATCGCGATTACTGGCACCAACGGCAAAACCACCGTCACTTCACTGACCGGCCAATTGGTTGCGCGCGCCGGTAAAACGGTAGCCGTCGCCGGCAATATCGGCCCGACTTTGCTCGACACCCTGGCCCAGGCGGTGCAAGCGCAGGCCTTGCCGCAAGTCTGGGTGCTGGAGTTGTCCAGCTTTCAGCTGCACTATGCCCAGGACTTTGAGCCTACGGTGGCCACGGTGCTCAACCTCAGCCAGGACCATCTGGATTGGCATACCGACTTAGCGGACTATGCGCGCGCCAAGGCCCGCATCTTCGGCAGCAAGGGGCTCATGCTGCTCAACCGCGACGATGCGCAGGTCATGGCCATGCTGCCCGAGCCGCAGCGCGTGAAATTGCAAAAGCCGGTGCAACGCGCCCATATGTGCTTTAGCGCGCAGACGCCGACCCACGCCGGCGACTACGGCCTGGACGAAGTCAATGGCGTGGTCTGGCTGGTGCGAGCAGCACCTGCGGATGAAACCCTCAAGCGCGGACGCAACGCGCCCGTCGAAGACTTGTTTTTGCAACGCCTAATGCCCGCCGATGCGCTACGCATACGCGGTCGGCACAACGCCTGCAATGCCTTGGCTGCTGTAGCACTGGCCAGCGCCACCGGCTGCGCGCTCGGGCCGATGTTGTTTGGCCTGCGTGAATACCGCGGCGAGCCGCACCGCGTGCAATCGCTGGGTGTGGTGGGCGCGGTGGAATACTTTGACGACAGCAAAGGCACCAATGTGGGCGCCACCGTGGCCGCCTTACAAGGCTTAGGCCAAGACCATGCATTGGTTTTGATTTTGGGCGGCGACGGCAAAGGGCAGGACTTTGCGCCCCTGGCCGCACCCGTGCGCGCCCATGTGCGCGCGGTGTTGCTTATGGGCCGCGATGCCGCGCTGATACGCCAGGCTTTACAGGACACCGGTGTAGCGCTGCACGATGTCGCCTCCCTGGACGATGCAGTTCAGCAGGCGGCCACTCTGGCGCACGAAGGCGATGCGGTGCTGATGTCACCGGCTTGCGCGAGCTTTGACATGTTCAAAGACTATGCCCACCGCGCCGCCGTGTTTGCGCAGGCGGTGCAGGCACTGGCCCTGGCGCAAGGGCAGATGCTGGAGCAGGCGCTATGAATATCGCCGCCAACCTGTGGAGCCGTTGGGGTCTGGGTAAATCCGCCCAAGAGAGCGACGCACTGCCGGTGCGCCTGGGCCGGCGCGCCAACTATGCCAATACACAAAGCAGCAGCCGCGTGAGCAGCCTGGACCATGCTTTGATTGCCGTAGTCTCCACGCTTTTAGTCTGGGGCGCGATCATGGTGTATTCGGCCACCATCGCCATGCCGGATAACCCCAAGTTTGTGGGTTACACGCACAATTATTTTTTAGTGCGGCATCTGGCCTCTATCGCCATGGGCTTGGTGGCTTGCCTCATCGCATTTCAGGTACCCGTGCAGACCTGGGAAAAATACGCGCCCGTGTTGTTCATGGCTTCGCTGGCCTTGTTGGTGGCGGTACTGATTCCGCACATCGGCAAAGGCGTCAACGGCGCCAGGCGCTGGATCTCACTGGGCATTACCAATTTCCAGCCTTCAGAGCTGGCCAAGTTTTCTGCCGTGGTCTATGCCGCAGGCTATATGGTACGCAAGATGGAAGTTAAAGAAGACTTTTTGCGCGCGGTCTGGCCCATGGCCGCTGCGGTGGGTGTGATGGGTGTTTTGTTACTGGCTGAACCGGACATGGGCGCCTTCCTGGTAATTGCCATCATCGCCATGGGAATCTTGTTTTTAGGTGGCGTCAACGCCCAAATGTTCTTCCTCATCTCAGGCGTGCTGGTGGGCGCTTTTGCACTCATGATCGCGTTTAACGATTACCGGCGCGCACGCATATTTGCCTATCTGGATCCGTGGAGCGAGCACAACGCGCTTGCCAAGGGCTACCAGCTGACGCACTCGTTGATCGCACTGGGGCGCGGCGAAATATTCGGCGTTGGCTTGGGCGGCAGCGTGGAGAAGCTGCATTGGTTGCCCGAAGCGCATACCGATTTTTTGGTAGCCGTGATCGGTGAAGAATTTGGTCTGGTCGGTGTGCTGGCGCTCATTATTTTGTTTTTGTGGATGACGCGGCGCATTATCCATATTGGTCGCCAGGCCGTAGCGCTGGAGCGGGTGTTTGCCGGCCTGGTGGCCCAGGGCGTGGGCATCTGGATGGGCTTTCAGGGCTTTATCAATATGGGTGTGAACCTGGGCGCGCTGCCCACTAAGGGGCTGACGCTGCCGCTCATGAGCTACGGCGGTTCGGCGATTCTGGTCAATTTGGTGGCGCTGGCTTTGGTGCTGCGTATTGACTATGAAAACCGCAAGCTGATGCAAGGAGTGCCCGCATGATGGCGGCCAACCCTGGCCACATCCCCTGCGCCCTGGTCATGGCCGGGGGCACGGGCGGGCATATCTTCCCAGGCTTGGCCATTGCGCAAGCCTTGCGCGACAAGGGCTGGCGTGTGCATTGGCTAGGCGCACCTAACAGCATGGAGAGCCGCCTCGTGCCGCCGCGCGGTTTTGCACTCGAAACCATCGAATTTTCCGGGGTGCGCGGCAAAGGCCTGTCCAGCCTTTTGTGGTTACCGCTGCGCCTGCTGCGCGCCTGCTGGCAAAGCCTGGCGGTACTGGGTCGGGTACAACCCGATGTGGTGCTGGGATTTGGCGGCTATATCAGCCTACCCGGTGGTTTAATGAGCGCGCTCCAGCGCATACCGCTCCTGGTACACGAACAAAACTCGGTAGCCGGGGCTGCCAACAAAGTATTGGCCCGCGTGGCGCGCCGCGCATTTAGCGCCTTTCCCCATGCGCTGCGTACAGCGCAGCATGTCGGCAACCCATTGCGCGCCGAGTTTTTGGTGCAAGGCGCGCCGCATCAGCGTTTTGCCGGTCGTACCGGACCTTTGCAAATTCTGGTGCTAGGCGGCAGCCTAGGCGCCAGCGCGCTCAACCGTATCGTGCCGCAAGCCTTGGCGCTGTTGCCCGCAGACGTGCGCCCCAGCGTGACCCACCAAAGCGGCGAGCAGCATATTGATGCGCTGCGCACCCACTACACACAAGCCGGGGTGCAGGCCACGCTGGTCCCTTTTATCGACGACACCGCCACGGCCATGGCGCAGGCCGATGTGGTGATTTGCCGCGCCGGCGCCAGCACCGTAACCGAAATTGCGGCGGTGGGCGCAGCGGCCTTGTTCATCCCCTTCCCAGCGGCGGTGGATGACCACCAGACGCATAACGCCCGCTTTCTGGTGGACCAGGGCGCCGCGTACCTGATGCCGCAGCACAGCTTGACGCCCCAGGCCCTGGCCCACTGGCTGCAAACCTGCGACCGAACTACTTTGTTGCGCTACGCCCAAGCGGCTAAAGGCCAGCAAAACCTGGCTGCGACTACAGCCATGGTGCAGGCTTGCGAGGAGATCGTGGCATGAAGCACGCGGTACGCCATATTCACTTTATCGGCATCGGTGGCTCGGGCATGTCGGGTATTGCCGAAATCCTGCACAACCTGGGCTACCGCATCAGCGGCTCGGACCTCAGCGACAGCGCCACACTCCAACGTCTGGGCTCTTTGGGCATTCGCACTTTTGTCGGCCACCATACCGACCATGTGGCAGGTGCCGATGCCGTGGTGACCTCCACCGCCGTGCAAGCCACCAATCCGGAAGTGCTGCAAGCACGCGCCATGCATATCCCGGTGGTGCCACGCGCACTGATGCTGGCCGAGCTGATGCGGCTCAAGCAAGGTATTGCGATTGCCGGTACCCACGGCAAGACCACCACCACCAGCCTGGTAGCCAGCGTGCTGGCCGAAGCCGGACTGGACCCGACTTTTGTCATCGGCGGGCGCCTCAACAGTGCCGGTGCCAATGCGCGTCTGGGCCAGGGCGATTACATCGTGGTCGAGGCCGACGAATCCGATGCCTCTTTCCTTAATCTGCTGCCGGTGATGGCCGTCGTGACGAATATCGACGCCGACCATATGGAAACCTATGGGCATGACTTTGGCCGCTTACAACAAGCCTTTGTCGATTTTCTGCACCGCATGCCGTTTTACGGCACCGCCGTGCTGTGCACCGATGACGCCGCAGTACGCGCCATCGTGGAGCAGGTGACCTGTCCGGTGACCAGCTATGGCACCAACCCCGACGCCCAGGTGCGCGCACTCGATATCCAGGCAGCCAATGGGCAAATGCATTTTCGCGTGCAAAGGCGCAATGGCGTCACCTTGCCGGATCTGGACGTTGTGCTGAACCTGCCCGGGCACCATAACGTGCTCAATGCGCTTTCGGCCATTGCGATTGCCGTAGAGCTGAACATCCCCGATGCGGCAGTGCAAAAAGCCCTGCGCGAATTCAAAGGCGTGGGCCGGCGCTTTCAGCGCTACGGCGACCACGGCCTGGCCGGGGGTGGCAGCGTGACGGTCGTGGACGACTATGGCCACCATCCGGTGGAAATGGCTGCCACCTTGGAAGCGGCGCGCGGCGCCTTCCCCGGTCGGCGTTTGGTGCTGGCCTTTCAGCCACACCGCTTTACCCGCACCCGCGATTGCTTTGAAGACTTCGTCAAAGTCATGGGCTTGGCCGATATGGTGTTACTGGCTGAGGTCTATTCCGCCGGCGAGGCCCCTATCGTGGCTGCAGACAGCCGCGCCTTGGCCCGCGCCATGCGGGTTCGCAGCCATACCGACCCGGTGTTTGTGGATGCCATCGGCGACATGGCCGCCGCCGCTGTGCGCACCGCACGGGATGGCGATGTACTGCTGTGCATGGGCGCGGGCTCCATCAGCGCAGTGCCTGGACAGATCGTGGCGCTCTTAAACCTTAGCACCAGGCAGGAGGGCAGCGCATGAGTACCGCCACGCCATTGCAGGTAAGCGCCATGGGCAAAGTCGCGGTGCTGATGGGCGGCAGTTCGGCTGAGCGGGACATCTCTTTGCTCTCGGGCCAAGGCGTGCTTGCGGCCTTGCAATCACGCGGCGTCGATGCCCATGCGTTTGACCCGCAGCAGCGTTCGCTATGGGAACTTAAGGACCAAGGATTTAGCCGCTGCTTTATCGCCCTACATGGCCGCCATGGCGAAGACGGTACGGTGCAAGGCGCGCTGGAGTTGATGGGCATTGCCTACACCGGCTCGGGCGTGATGGCGTCCAGCATTGCGGTGGACAAAGTAATGACCAAGCGCATTTGGCTGGCCCAGGGCCTAGCCACACCGGCTTACCGGGTGCTCGGACCGCAAGGCCAGAGTGATGCGCAGCAGCTACTCGACCTGCCTGGCGCTCTGGGGCTACCCTTTATCGTCAAGCCGCCGCACGAAGGTTCATCGATAGGCGTGAGCAAGGTACAGGATGCGGCGCAAACGCAAGACGCAGTGCGGCTGGCCGCGCGCTATGACCGTGATGTGCTTTGCGAGGAATTTATCATCGGGCAGGAGCTCACTTGTGCGGTCATAGGCAGCGGCGCCGACGCGCGGGCCTTGCCCATTGTGCGCATCGAGGCGCCTGAGGGCGCTTATGACTACCAGAACAAATACTTCACCGATGTGGTGCGCTACCACTGCCCCAGCGGCTTGCCAGCATTACAGGAACAAAGTATCCAGGCGATGGTGCTCGCGGCTTATCGGGCGCTGGGCTGCCGGGGCTGGGGACGCGCCGATTTGATGCTGCGCGCCCATGACGGCCAGGCCTTTTTGCTGGAAATGAATACCTCGCCCGGCATGACCAGCCATTCGCTGGTACCCATGTCTGCACGCGCTGCCGGTATTTCGTATGAAGATCTGTGCCTGCAATTACTGGCTAGCGCGGCGCTGGATGCCGATAGCACCAAGGGGCAGGCTGCATGAAGCGCATCGAAGCCCCGGCCCTGGATGTGCGCCTGATGAACGCAGCGGCCATCCTTTTGTTTGCTGTATTTTTGCTAGCCTGCGCGCTAGCGCTGACACGCTGGGTCGCAGGCAACAAGGCAATTGCGTTTCAAGGTATCACCGTAATAGGCGACGTGAACCACTGCAATGCGGCCACCGTACGCGCGCATGTGGTCTCGCGCGTGAAGGGCACTTTTTTCAGCATGGACCTAGGAACTACCCGCGATGCCTTTGAAGCCATTCCCTGGGTACGCAAAGCGGTGGTGCACCGCGACTTTCCCAACCATTTGCGCGTCAAGTTGCAAGAGCATCAAGTAGTAGCCTATTGGGGCGATGAAAGCGAGCAACGCTTGCTCAATAGCTATGGCGAAGTATTTGATGCCAATGCCGGGGAAGTGGAGCAATACGGCTTGCCGCGCCTCAATGGCCCGAAAAACCAGAGTGCGCTGGTGCTCGCTGCCTACCGGCTGATAGAGCCGCAGTTTTCCGCGTTCAACCTGACGATCGAAAGCCTGGACTTGAGCGTGCAGGGCAGTTGGCGCATTGCGCTGGCTGGCGGCGCCCTCATCGAAGCCGGGCGCGGCGACAGCGAAGACTTGGGCAAACGCACCCAGGCGTTTTTGAAAACGCTCTCGCGCGTAGTGGCGCGCTACAGCCGCCCCCTGGGTTCACTCGAATCAGCCGATTTGCGGCATGAAAACGGTTATGCCATCCGCTTGCGTGGCGTCAACACCATAGCGGCAGCACCCTCCCCCACTCCATGATGAACAACACAACAGGTAATTAGCTATGGCCCGAGAATACAAAGACTTAGTCGTTGGACTGGACATCGGAACCGCCAAAGTGATGGCGGTGGTGGCCGAGGTGCTGCCCGACGGCAGCCTGCGTCTGGCAGGTTTCGGCTCAGCGCCCAGCAGTGGACTCAAACGCGGCGTGGTGGTGAATATCGACGCTACGGTGCACAGCATCCAGCAAGCGCTCAAAGAAGCCGAGTTGATGGCCGATTGCAAAATCACCCGCGTCTATACCGGCATCACCGGCAGCCATATCCGTGGCCTCAATTCCAGCGGCATGGTGGCCATCAAAGACCGCGAAGTGAGCCAGGCCGATGTCACGCGTGTGGTGGAAACTGCCAAAGCGATCCACATCTCCAGCGACCAGCGCTTACTGCTGGTGGAGCCGCAAGAATTTGTGATCGACGGCCAGGACGTGAAAGAGCCCATCGGCATGAGTGGCATGCGCCTGGAAGCCAAAGTCCATATCGTGACCGGAGCGCAAAGCGCGGCTGAAAACATCATCAAATGCGTCCGCCGCTGTGGCCTGGAAGTCGAGCAACTCATGCTCAACCCACTGGCCTCTAGCTTGTCGGTGTTGACCGAAGACGAGCGTGAATTGGGTGTGGCGCTGGTGGACATTGGCGCGGGTACCACCGACATTGCCATTTTCACCAACGGCGCTATCCGCCACACCGCCGTCATCCCGATTGCCGGCGACTTGATTACCAGCGACATCGCCATGGCGCTGCGCACACCGACCAAGGACGCGGAAGAAATCAAGGTCGAAAGCGGGCACGCTAAGCAAGTCTTGGTGGACCCAGAAGTCCAAGTGGAAGTACCTGGCTTGGGCGACCGTGGCCCGCGCATGCTCAGCCGCCAGGCTCTGGCCGGTGTGATCGAGCCGCGCATAGAAGAAATCTTCACCCTGGTCAACCAGGTCATGCGCGAGTCCGGCTACGAAGAAGTGCTGTCCTCGGGCATCGTGCTGACCGGCGGCAGTTGCCTGATGCCGGGCATGGTGGAGCTGGGCGAAGACATTTTCCTCAAACCGGTGCGCCGGGGCATTCCCCAGTACGCCAATGCCTTGTCCGACATGGTGGCGCAACCCCGCGCCGCCACGGTAATGGGCTTTTTGGAAGAAGCCCGTATCGCGCGCATGCGCGGTATCAAAGTCGCACAAAAAGGCGGCAGCGTGAAGAGCGCATTTGCCCAGATTCGTGATTTTTTTGCAGGAACTTTCTAAATGAAAACCTCCCCGCTTACCCGCCGCCGTCGTTGGTACCACAGCGCTTCGCTCTATCTGTGGATGGCGCGCGCTGGGCCGCCGTCCGACCCTGTTTGTTTCCCTGACCCTTTCTCATTTTTTCGTACCGCCACATTTACATTAGGAGCTGCACATGACTATTGAACTCATCGAAGAAGAAATCTTCAACCAGGGAACCCTCATCAAAGTCATTGGCGTGGGCGGCGGCGGCGGCAATGCCGTCGAGTACATGATTCAGTCGCACGTGACGGGCGTGGAATTCATCTGCGCCAACACCGATGCGCAGGCACTGAACCGCAGCACCGCGCACCGTACGATTCAGCTAGGCGAAACCGGCCTGGGTGCAGGCAGCCGCCCGCACAAAGGACGCGCTGCGGCAGAGTTGGCCGAAGCGGATATTCGCAACGCCATCGAAGGCGCCAATATGCTGTTTATCACTGCCGGCATGGGCGGCGGCACCGGCACTGGCGCCGCTCCCATCATTGCGCGGGTGGCCAAGGAAATGGGCATCTTGACCGTGGGCGTGGTGACCAAGCCTTTCGAATTTGAAGGCGGCCCGCGCATGAAAAATGCCGACGAAGGCCTGGCCGAGCTGGAAGCCAATGTCGATTCGCTGATCGTGGTGCTCAACGAAAAACTGCTCGAAGTGCTGGGCGACGATATCAGCCAGGATGAGGCCTTTGCCTATGCCAACGATGTGTTGAAAAACGCCGTAGGCGGTATTGCCGAGATCATCAATGTGCCCGGCCACGTGAACGTGGACTTTGAAGACGTTCGTACCGTGATGGGTGAGCCCGGCAAAGCCATGATGGGCACCGCCCTGGCCAAAGGCCCGGACCGCGCGCGCATCGCCGCCGAACAAGCCGTGGCCTGCCCGCTGCTTGAAGGCATTGACCTGTCGGGCGCCAAAGGCGTGCTGGTGCTGATCACTGCGGCCAAAGGCTCGCTCAAATTGAGCGAATCCAAGCTGGCGATGAACACGATTCGCGCTTATGCCTCACCCGAAGCCCATGTGATCTACGGTACCGCTTACGATGACTCGCTGGGCGAAGACGTACGTGTCACCGTAGTGGCCACCGGACTGAGCCGGCCGCGCCGCACCGCGCCTCCGCTGCAAGTGCTGCGCACCGGCACTTACGATGCCGCGCCCTCGGCCATGGCCAATACCCATGCGGCCATGTCCGCTGGCACCATGCAACGCAGCATGGGCAACAGCACCATGGCGTCGGCCTCGGGCATGGGCGGCAGCACCGGCATCAGCGCCCCGGCACCGGCGAGCGCCTCCACCGACTACGGCACGCTCAGCACCCCCGCCGTTTGGCGCGGCAGCCGCACCACCGCTGCGCAAAAAGTGGATGCGCTGTCCAGCGGCGGTATGGACGATTATGAAATTCCGGCCTTCTTGCGCAAGCAAGCGGACTGATTTTTCATCGGCTACCGGCGACTCCTGTCAACAGCCGCGTCGTGCGGGCGCATAGCCCCATCGACCGGCTGTTGACGGGCGCGCTTTTACAATTGCCCCGTGCTGCAACAAAGAACCCTCAAATCCCTGACCCGGGCCGTTGGCGTAGGCCTGCATAGCGGCCAGCGTGTAGAAATCACTTTGCGCCCGGCAGCGCCGGGCACCGGCATTGTGTTTCGGCGTGTCGATCTTCCCCATCCGGTGGATATCGCGGTCTCACCGCAAGCGGTCACTGATACGCGGCTGGCTTCTACCCTGTCGCAGGGCGACGCCAAAGTGCATACGGTAGAGCATTTGATGTCGGCCTGCGCCGGCTTGGGTGTGGACAATTTGTATGTTGATATCAATGCCGAGGAAGTTCCTATCCTGGACGGATCGGCGGCATCGTTTGTTTTTCTGCTGCAAAGCGCCGGTATCGAATTGCAAAGCGCGGCGCGCCGCTTTATTCGCGTCAAAGCGCCCATCCGCGTGGAACAGGGCCAGGGCCGCGATCTGAAGTGGGCGAGCTTGGGGCCCTACCATGGCTTTAAGCTGAGTTTTGCCATCGACTTTGCGCATCCGGCCGTCGACTCCACCGGGCAAAGCGTGGACTTTGACTTAAGCGAGGGCTCGTACGCGCGCGACATTGCACGGGCGCGCACTTTCGGCTTTACCAAAGACGTAGAAATGATGCGCCAAAACGGCCTGGCCTTGGGTGGTGGTCTGGACAATGCCATTGTCATGGACGACTACAAAGTACTTAATTCCGATGGCCTGCGTTATGACGATGAGTTTGTGAAGCACAAGATTTTGGACGCCATGGGCGATCTGTATTTGCTGGGGATGCCCCTGCTGGCGCACTACCGCGCCCACCGCTCGGGCCATGCGCTGAACAACCAATTGCTGCGCCAGTTGCAAGCGCAGCCGCAGGACTGGGAAGTGCTGACTTTTGACGACGAGCGCAGCGCGCCCAAGGGCTTTGCGCAATTGGCACCAGCCTGGTAAATCGGCCGGCAGCCGCGCTCTCAGTGGCTGCGCCCCGATTTATAACCGGCACCCGCGCCAATACCCTGGGCTTTTGCAATACGTGCCATGGCTGCGCCGGCATGGGCGTGGGTAATCGCCAAGCCTAAAGCATCGGCCGCATCCGGGCCGGGCAGGCCGGGCAGGTCTATCAAGCGGCGCACCATCTCGCGGATTTGCATTTTGTCGGCGCGCCCGTAACCGGCCACCGCTTGCTTCATTTGCAAAGCCGTGTATTCGGCGACCGGCAATTTGGCATGGACCAAGGCGCTGATCAAAGCCCCGCGCGCCTGGCCCAGCAGTAAAGTGGACTGCGGGTTGACGTTCACAAACACGATTTCCACCGCCGCGCAATCGGGCTGGTAGCGCTGCACGACTTCGGCCAAACCGTCAAACAAGGCTTGGATGCGATCGGGCAAGGCCTGACTGGCCAGCCCTTGGGTGCTGATCGTGCCGCTGGCCACATAGCGCAGGCTGCTGCCTTGCTGGTCGAGCACGCCAAAGCCGGTGGTGCGCAGGCCGGGATCGACACCCAAAATTCTCATGGCACGGAGGCGCCAGGCAGGCGGGCATCGGGCATGCGGGCGACGATCACGTTGGCACGCGCATTGAGGTATTCGGAATTGGGCAGTTTTTCAAAGTAGCGCGGCCTAGGCAGCATCACGGCTAAGCGCGCCGCCTCCCAAGGACTCAGTTGCGCCGCAGACTTGCGGAAATAATGACGCGCTGCGGCTTCGGCGCCAAACACACCGTCGCCCCATTCCACGCTATTGAGGTAGATTTCCAAAATCCGTTGCTTGCTCAGCAGTTTTTCCATGAGCAGGGTGATGACCATTTCCTGGGCTTTGCGCACCAGCGTGCGTTCGCCGGACAAAAATAAATTTTTTGCCAACTGCTGGCTAATGGTCGAGCCACCCACGACTTTGGCCGGGCGGGAGTCACGGCTATTTTTGGCTTTGGCCGCCCGCTGTGCAGCGCGTTCTTCGGCCTTGCTGTTTCTCGACCAGGCTTTTTCTAATGCGGCCCAGTCAATGCCGTCGTGGCTGGCAAAGCTGTCGTCTTCCGAGGCGATCACTGCCCGCTTAAGCGCCTGGCCCAGTTGCGCATTGCTCTGCCAGTTCTGGCTCCAGCGCACGCTGCCTTGTTCCTGCAATTGGCGCCAGACTTGTGAGCGCTCAAAACTGGTGGACTGCGGATCCACCCAGGCCATGGCCGCAATGCGCAGCGCAAAATACAGTTGCAAACCCAGCAGCGCCAAGCACAACACACCGAGCAATCGCAACAAGGCCATCAGGCAAGCCCCCAGGCCTGGGAGCGCAAGCCTTCACCGCCGGTGAACGAAAAGCACGCCGCCACTTGCGCACGCAAGGTCTTAGGCGGGGTCCGGGGTGTCCAGTACATCGACCGCAATGGTAATCGGGCCGACCAGGTCTTCTTCTTCGTCGCCCTGCGCACCCGACGCAAGCGCTGCAGCACCTGGGTCACCAGCCTCCTGCGGGCTGTCCAGACGCTCCAGCACGGTGGCACTCACATCTAGGGTCATCAGGTCAATCGTGCCCAGGCGCAATCGCACTTGCGCACCCCGTGGTAAACCAACGCCAGCGGCAATGGCCAGCACCAGCGGCACATCGTCTGCACGCGCCATGCCCTCTTTGATCACGGTTGCGACCAGCTCAGTCATGGCGTTCTGTTGCAGGTATTGCAACGTCCAAAATCGCTCCATGGCGGCCTGGTAGCTGTTGTATGCGGCGTAGGTGGCCTCAAAGGCGGAGATGATGGAAAACAGTTGCGCGTCTTTAGGTTTGAAGGGCGCGGCCAGCGCTGCAGTACTGCCGTGGCGCACACAGGCAATGATTTGCCATTGGTTCACCAGATCGGTGTAGCGGCGCAGTGGCGAGGTGCTCCAGGCATAGCTGGGCACGCCGATACCGGCATGCGGCAAGGCCTTGGTGCCCATGCGCACTTTGACCCCCGGTGCCATCGAGGCCTGGCTGCGGTAAATCGCGGGTACGCCCAGACTGGCCAGCCATTGGCCCCAGGTGCTGTTGGCCAAAATCATGGCCTCGGCCACGATCAGGTCCAGCGGCGCACCGCGCTGGCGTACGCTGATCTGCACGGTCTCATCGCCCACCGGTTCTCCAGCTTGCAAGCTTGGTAAGCGGAAGTTGTAGTCAGGCCGGTTAAAGCTTTCAGGCTTGCCGCGTACGATTTCGCGCCGGGCCTTATGGGCACAGGCAAAGCGGTGCAAAAAGGCTAGCTGCGTATGCAAAGCCGTGGCCGCAGCGCGCTGGCTATCAGCGCCGCCCTCCTCATGGGCTTGCGCCGCTTGCAGCCATGCTTCGGTAACCAGGCTGTCGAGCTGGTCGTGGCGCAGGTTATGGCTGATGGGCAGGCTTTCGATGCGGGTTTCGCTGTGCTTGATTTCCAGGCTCTGCTCGTCCAAGGTGACATACAGCGAGAGCGCCGGGCAGTTGCGACCTTGCTGCAAGGTATAGACCTGCACCAGCGCATCGGGCAGCATGGTCAACTTGTAGCCCGGCATGTAGACGGTGGACAAACGGTGGCGGCCCAGTCGGTCGATATCGCTATCGGGCGCAATAGCCAGACCGGGCGCGGCAATATGCACGCCGATGGTGACCGTACCGCTACCCAGACCTTGTACCGACAAAGCATCATCGATTTCGGTGGTGGCCGAGTCGTCAATGGAAAAGGCGGCCGCCGGCGCCAACGGCAAATCATCCGCAGGCGGGACCGCCGCAATCGCAGGAAAAGCCGTGCCCTGCGGAAAGTTTTCCAGCAAAAAGCGCTTCCAATGAAACTGGTAAGGTGAATCAATCGCGCCGCTGGCCAGCAGCAAATCCAAGGGTGCAGTGCGGCTGTCACGCGAGGCCTGCACCACGGCTTTGTATTCGGGCGCGTTTTTATCTGGCTTAAACAGGATCTTGTAAAGCTGCGCGCGCACCGGAGCGGGGCAGTGACCTTCGGTGAGCTCGCGCGCCCATTGTGCAATCAATTCGGTTTGCAGGCGCTTTTTTTCAATCGCGGCCAAAGCTTGGGCCACGATGTCAGCGGGCGCTTTGCGAAACAGTCCTTTACCCGCACGACGAAAATAATGCGGCGCTTCAAACAAGCGCATCAGCATGCCCGCTTGTTCGAGCACACTGGCTTTGTCGCTGAAATAGTCGCGCGCCAGATCGGCAAAACCGAAATCGCCCTCTGGAGCAAACTCCCAGGCCAACTCCAATTCCACCGACTGGCTGATTGCCTGCGCCTGCTCCATAAATTGCACAGGCGTGGGTTTGTCAAAGCGCAGCATGACATTGGCGGCCTTGACCTTAAGGCGCTTACCGCTGTCAAGCTCCACTTGCGCCGAGGCCTCGCTTTCGGACAGGAGCCTTGCGGCCATGAATTTTCCAGCTTCATCAAACATCAGGTACATGGCCGGATTGTCCCATGCGCCTTATGTGGGGGGCGCGATAATCATGCGATGTCCACTTCCTTTGGCAAAGTCTCACTGCGCAGTCGCTTCATGCCCTTGTGGTCCGGCCTGGACGGGCCCCTGGCCTTTATTGTGTTTTGCCTGGCCTGCGCTGGGATGCTGGTGATGTATTCCTCTGGCTATGACTTCGGCAGCCGCTTTTCTGACCATGGACGCAATATGCTGATTGCCGCCACCGTGATGTTTGTCGCCGCGCAAATTCCACCACAGCGCTTGATGACGCTGGCTGTGCCGCTGTATACCTTGGGCGTGGCGCTTTTGATCGCGGTGGCAGTTTTCGGTGTGACCAAAAAAGGCGCGCGCCGTTGGCTCAATATCGGCGTAGTGATTCAGCCCAGCGAGATATTGAAAATTGCCATGCCATTGATGCTGGCCTGGTGGTTCCAAAAGCGCGAGGGCCAGTTGCGCCCCTTGGACTTTGCAGTGGCCGGCGTACTGCTGGCGGTACCAGTGGGCTTGATCATCCGTCAGCCCGATTTGGGTACAGCCATGTTGGTATTGCTGGCAGGCCTGTCCGTAATTTTTTTCGCCGGTGTGGGTTGGAAATGGATTGCCCCGCCAGTGGTGTTGGGTCTGGTTGGGGTCGTGCTGTTAATTGGTTTTGAACCGGTACTTTGCGCAGACGGCATGCGCTGGCCGGTGCTGCACGACTACCAGCAGCAACGCATATGCACCTTACTGGACCCCACGCGCGATCCCTTGGGCAAGGGTTTTCACATCATCCAGGGCATGATCGGTATCGGCGCTGGCGGCTTTTGGGGGACCGGCTTTATGCAGGGCACCCAAACCCATCTTGAATTTATTCCCGAACGCACCACCGACTTCATCTTTGCCGCATTTTCCGAAGAGTTTGGCCTGTTTGGCAATCTGTTTCTCGTGGGCGGCTTTATTGCCCTGATATTGCGCGGCCTGGCGATTGCCCTGGAGGCGCCGACCTTGTTTTCGCGCCTGCTGGCGGGCAGCGTAGCGATGATTTTTTTCACCTACGCCTTTGTCAATATGGCCATGGTCAGTGGCATCTTGCCAGTGGTTGGTGTGCCCCTGCCCTTCATCAGCTATGGCGGGACCGCCATGGTGACACTGGGCTTTGCCTGCGGCATCCTCATGTCTATCGCCAACGCCCGGCGCTTGGTACAGTCCTGACGCAAGGAAAAACCACCAGCGCCGCCACCCTTGGCCCGCCGGCGGCAAGGACATGGGGGCCCGCCTAGAATGCCACGATGATCTCCCGCGAACCCACCCTCGAACGACTGGCCACCGCCAAAACCCTTTTGCTCACGCCTTTTGGCCTGGATGAAGGCCACCTCAGCCGCGCCTTGGCGGAAATCAAAGCGCATAAGGTGGACGAAGCGGACCTGTATTTTCAATACACCCGCTCCGAAGGCTGGAGCCTGGAAGAGGGCATTGTCAAGACCGGCTCGTTCAGCATTGACCAGGGCGTGGGCGTGCGCGCGGTAAGCGGCGAGAAAACCGCTTTTGCCTATTCGGATGATATTTCTGAAGCTGCACTGCTCGATGCCGCGCGTACGGTGCGCAGTATTTCGCAAGCGGCCAGCCAGCGCCGTATCAGCGTGAGTAAACCCAAGATTGCGCGCAGTCGTTCGCTCTACCCCGACCAGGACCCGATCGCCACGATGGACAGCGCCGCCAAAGTGGCATTGCTGGGGCGGGTCGAAAAGTTGGCCCGCGCGAAAGACCCGCGTGTGCTGCAAGTAATGGCCGGCCTGGCGATGGAATACGACGTGGTTCTGGTGGCGCGTGCTGACGGGGTTCTGGCCGCCGATGTGCGTCCCTTGGTGCGCTTATCGGTGACCGTCATTGCGGAACAAAAAGGCCGGCGTGAGGTGGGCTCCTCCGGCGGCGGTGGCCGTTTTGGCTTGGCTTATTTTGATGATGCCCAAATCAGCAAATACGTGGACCAGGCAGTGCATGCGGCGCTCACCAATTTGGAGGCGCGCCCCGCTCCGGCAGGAGAAATGACCGTGGTACTGGGTTCGGGCTGGCCGGGCATTTTGTTGCACGAGGCCATTGGCCACGGGCTGGAAGGGGACTTCAACCGCAAGGGCTCCAGCGCATTTAGCGGGCGCGTAGGCCAGCGCGTTGCAGCCAAGGGCGTTACGGTACTGGACGACGGCACCATGGCTGACCGGCGCGGTTCGCTCAATGTCGATGACGAGGGCAATACCAGCGCGCGCAATGTACTGATTGAAGACGGCATTCTCAAAGGCTACATCCAGGACGCCATGAATGCGCGCCTGATGGGTGTGGCGCCCACTGGCAACGGGCGGCGCGAGAGCTACGCCCATGTGCCCATGCCGCGTATGACCAACACCTACATGCTGGGTGGAAACAAAGAACCAGAGGAAATCGTGCGCAGTATTAAAAAAGGCCTGTACGCGGTCAATTTCGGTGGTGGACAAGTGGACATTACCTCGGGCAAATTTGTGTTCTCGGCCAGCGAAGCCTATTGGGTGGAAAACGGCAAAATTTTGTACCCGGTCAAAGGCGCGACCCTGGTCGGCAGCGGGCCAGACTGCTTGAAACGCGTCAGCCTGATCGGCAATGACATGGCCCTGGACAGCGGCGTGGGCACCTGCGGTAAAGACGGCCAAAGCGTGCCCGTGGGCGTGGGGCAACCCACTTTGCGCATCGACGGGCTGACCGTGGGCGGTACCGCCTAAGACCTCAAGTCTGCCTAAGACCTGCTGTGTTACATTCCCTCTCATGAAATTCCAGTGCTTTTACTTTAGCTATTTTTGGTTCTCCAACGCCCCCGGCGTGAGAGGGTTCTGAACGCAAGCAATTAAACAGCGTACCGAATTCCCCGAACCGCCGGCCTCCCCGGCGGTTTTTTTATGCCTTATTTTGTGAACTACCTGTAAGAGGAAATCTGCAATGACCGCCAGCGCCGACCGCACCAGCATTACCGATGACGAACGTATCAAGGACATTACCGTGTTGCCGCCCCCCGAACATTTAATCCGCTTTTTCCCTATCAGCGGCACAGGCGTAGAGGCCTTAGTCTCAAGCACCCGCAAGCGCATCCAGAACATCATGAACGGTAAAGATGACCGCCTGCTAGTCATCATAGGCCCCTGCTCCATCCACGATCCCGCCGCTGCGCTGGACTATGGCAGACGCCTCAAAGAGCAACGAGACCGCTACGCAGACACGCTAGAAATCGTGATGCGGGTGTACTTCGAAAAGCCGCGCACTACCGTAGGCTGGAAGGGCCTGATTAACGACCCCTACTTGGACGAAAGCTTTCGCATCGACGAAGGTCTGCGCATCGCGCGCCAGCTGTTGATCGACATCAATCGCCTGGGACTGCCTGCAGGCAGCGAATTCCTAGACGTCATTTCACCGCAGTACCTGGGCGACCTGATCGCCTGGGGCGCCATCGGAGCGCGCACCACAGAGAGCCAGGTGCACCGCGAACTGGCCTCGGGCCTGTCAGCGCCGATTGGCTTTAAAAATGGCACCG
>JBBAPY010000006.1:0-28398 GCA_040400635.1 Rhodoferax sp. | reverse complement strand
CGTCGTGGTGGCGCTCAGCGGGGTGGACGTGCTGCAGTTCAGCGTGGCCTTGTTTTTATTGGGCGTGGGCTGGAATTTTTTGTTCACCGGCGGTACCAGCCTGTCTTTGCAGGCTTACGCGCCGCATGAAAAAGACCGGGCGCAGGCGGTCATCAACTTTGCGGTGTTCGCCGTGATGGCGCTCACCTCCTTTGCCTCCGGGGCCTTGGTGACCACCAGCGGCTGGTTCTGGCTGAATGCGTTTTCCCTGCTGCCACTGGGCGCCACCGGCCTCATGCTGTGGTGGCTGCATGCGCGCGCGCCGCTAGCGGCGCCTGCGTCCGTTGTGGGCCCTTGAGCCCCGGTGGGGCGCACCCAGCCCTTTTGCGCCCGGTGGCTAAAAGGCGGCCCCGTACAATGCGAAGTTGACCTTGGCCCCTGCTGGTGCGCCTGTCAGCCCGGGTTGCCGCCTTCTTTGGCGCCCGGTTTCAAGTCATTTCCCTGGGAGTTATCCAATGTTTATTTCTTCGGCCTTTGCCCAAACCGCACCTGCTGCGGGTGGCGATATGCAATCGGCCCTTATGGGCATGCTGCCTTTCGCGCTGATCTTTGTGGTGCTGTATTTCGTGATGATCCGTCCGCAAATGAAAAAGCAAAAAGAACACACCGCCATGATTTCGGCCCTGGCCAAAGGCGACGAAGTGATTACTGGCGGCGGCCTCTTGGGCAAAGTCAGCAAGATGGGCGATACCTTTATCGGCCTGGAAGTCTCCTCAGGCGTGGAAATCCAGGTGCAGCGCAGCGCCGTTATCCAGGTGCTTCCCAAAGGCACTATCAAGTAATTCCTTTTCCAGCGCAGCTTAGGCGGCCTTTGTTCTTATGAACCGTTATCCCCTGTGGAAATACGCGACCCTGCTGGTCGCGCTGCTGATCGGCGGCTTGTACGCCTTGCCCAATCTGTTTGGCGAATCGCCGGCGGTGCAGGTTTCAGTGGCCAAAGCCTCGCTCAAGCTGGACTTGGGCACGGTAACGCAGGTACAAGAGGCGCTCAAGACGGCGGGTATCAGCCCTGAAGTGGTGACGCTGGACGGTAACTCCATCAAGGCACGCTTTGCCAGCACCGATGTGCAGCTCAAGGCCAAAGATGCGATGTCCCAGGCGCTCAACCCGGACGCTGCTAATCCTTCTTATGTGGTGGCGCTCAATCTCGTGTCGCGCTCGCCCGCCTGGCTCAGCAGCCTGCATGCCTCGCCCATGTACCTGGGCCTGGATTTGCGCGGCGGCGTCCACTTCATGCTGCAAGTCGATATGCAGGCGGCTTTGAGCAAAAAAGCCGAATCCTTGGCCGGCGATTTGCGCAGTGCCATGCGCGAAAAAAGCATACGCCATGATGGCGTCAGCCGTAACGGTCAAAAAGTGGAAATACGCTTTCGGGATGCGGCCATGGTGGAGTCCGCCAAGCGCCTGCTGCAAGACCAATTCCCAGACCTGGTGGTGGCTGAAAGTACCGATGCAGGCGAGACCAAGCTGGTCGCCAGCATCCAGGAAGTGGCTGCGCGCAAAGTGCAGGAACAGGCCCTCAAGCAAAACATCACCACGCTGCATAACCGCATTAACGAGCTGCACGTATCCGAGCCGGTGATCCAGCAACAGGGCCTGGACCGCATCGTGGTGCAACTGCCCGGCGTGCAGGACACGGCCAAAGCCAAAGACATTCTGGGACGCACGGCCACGCTGGAAATCCGCATGGTCGAAGACGGCGCCGAAGCGCGCGCTGCCGAAACCGGTACCGGACCGGTGCCCCTGGGCGCCGAACGCTTCTTGGAGCGTAATGGCGCGCCGGTGATTGTGAAAAAACAAGTCATCCTGACCGGCGAAAACCTCACCGACGCCCAGCCCGGCTTTGACAGCCAGACGCAAGAGGCGGCCGTAATCCTGACCTTGGATGCCAAAGGCGCCCGCATCTTCCGGGATGTGACCCGCGAAAGCGTGCGGAAGAGAATGGCGATTTTGTTGTTTGAAAAAGGCAAGGGCGAGGTCGTCACCGCGCCCGTCATCCGCTCGGAAATCGGCGGCGGCCGGGTGCAGATTTCCGGTCGCATGACCACGGTGGAAGCAGCGGATACCGCGCTGCTCTTGCGCGCCGGATCGCTGGCTGCGCCCATGGAAATCATCGAAGAGCGCACCATCGGCCCCTCGCTGGGCGCGGAGAATATTGCCAAGGGCTTTAACAGCGTCACCTGGGGTTTTGCCGCAGTGGCGGTGTTTATGTGTCTGTACTACCTGCTCTTTGGCGTCATCTCCAGTGTCGCCTTAGCGGTGAATTTATTGTTGCTGGTCGCAGTGTTGTCGATGTTGCAAGCCACGCTTACCTTGCCGGGCATGGCCGCCATGGCGCTGGTGCTGGGCATGGCGATTGACGCCAATGTGCTGATCAATGAGCGTATCCGCGAGGAGCTGCGTAACGGCGCGGCGCCCCAAGCGGCCATCCACGCCGGTTACGACCGCGCCTGGGCCACGATTTTGGACTCCAACGTCACCACCTTGATCGCCGGCCTGGCTTTGCTGGCTTTTGGCTCCGGCCCGGTACAAGGCTTTGCGGTAGTGCACTGCCTGGGCATTTTGACCAGCATGTTCTCTGGCGTGTTCTTCTCACGCGGCGTCGTCAATCTTTGGTACGGGCGGCAGAAGAAACTTAAAACCGTCTCCATCGGGACGGTCTGGCGTCCTGATGGCAGCAGCGGCACTGCGCTGAGCGTAGATGGGGAGAAATAAATATGGAATTTTTCAAAATACGCCGCGATATCCCCTTCATGCGCCATGCTTTGGTGCTCAATGGGATCTCGCTGATTACCTTCCTCGCGGCCGTGTTTTTTCTGTTTTCACGCGGGCTGCATTTGTCGGTGGAATTTACCGGCGGCACGCTGATGGAGGTCGGCTATTCGCAAAGCGCCGACCTGGCGGCTATTCGCAGCACCGTCGACGGTTTGGGTATCAAAGATGTGCAGGTTCAAAACTTCGGCACGGCGCAAGATGTGCTGATCCGTATGCCCGCGCAAAAAGGCGGCACTGCCGGGCAGCAGAGCGAAAAAGTTTTGGCCGCACTCAAGGCGGCTGACGCTACGGCCAATTTGCGCCGCACCGAGTTTGTCGGCCCGCAGGTGGGCGATGAGTTAGCCACCGACGGTTTGAAAGCTTTGGCCTTTGTAGTGGTCGGCATCATGCTCTATTTGGCAGTGCGCTTTGAGTGGAAATTTGCCGTGGCTGCCATCATCGCTAACTTGCATGACGTGGTGATTATTTTGGGATTTTTCGCATTTTTCCAGTGGGAGTTTTCATTGCCGGTGCTGGCAGCGGTGTTGGCAGTGCTGGGCTATTCTGTCAACGAGTCGGTGGTGATTTTTGATCGGATCCGCGAAAACTTCCGGCGTTACCGCAAGATGAACACGGTGGAGATTATTGATAACGCAATTACCTCCACGATTAGCCGCACCATCATTACCCACGGCTGCACGCAACTGATGGTTTTGTCTATGCTTTTATTTGGTGGCGCCACGCTGCACTACTTCGCGCTGGCGTTGACCATTGGCATTTTGTTTGGTATTTATTCTTCGGTGTTTGTGGCTGCAGCCATTGCCATGTGGCTGGGCATCACCCGCGAAGATTTGATGAAGGGTCAGGTCAAAAAAGATATAGACCCCAATGATCCGAACAGTGGCGCCACCGTCTAAGCCTGCATGACTGGCACTTAGCTGTGCTTGTTGCGCGCTACCCGACCGCTCAGTGCGTCCAAATAGCCCAATAAGCGCTCCGGCGGCACCGGCTTTTGGTATATCGTCACCCACTCGGGCAATTGACCGTCCTGGTGCGCTTGCTCAGCGGTCTTGGCGGTTACCACCAGTACCGCCAGCGACTGGTAGGCCGATTCGCTGGCCAGGGCGCGTATCAAGTGGTAGCCGTCAAAGGGCTTCATCATCAAGTCGGTAATCACCACATCAGGCCTTTGGCGCTCAATTTGTATCAATGCCTGCGACCCATCTGCGGCGACGCTCAAGGCCACGGGATGCGCACTGCGCCTGATCAAAGATTCGAAATAGGCTACCTGTAAGGCGTCGTCCTCGGCCAATAAGACCCGCAACGCCCGGCGTGAAGCGGTATCGCTCAATCCCACGCGGTTGGGCATCATTTTCTCTACTGCGCTGCGGAAAATCCTGCGGTGCCCACCGGAGGTGACCCAGGCTTCCAGTTCACCATTGGCTACCATTTTCTGCACGGTCGTGGTGGATAAGCCCAGTAGACGCGCCGCTTGCTGGCTGGTCAGTACGTCGGGTGTTTCGTTCATGGTGTGAATATTTAATAAATGAAGAATAGGATTTGCGCACCATTATATTTATAAAAAATATGAAAATCAATATTTAAATGAATAAATATGGATCGAGTCGTAACCGTTGAAACAGGCCGCCTGGTAATCGCCCGACTTTGCCCAGCAATTCCAATTCCATCAATTGCGCTTGCAAGCGCGCGGTATCCCACTCGGTGCGGGTTTGCAAGACTTCAAGGCTGCAAGGATCAAAGCCCAGTGCATCCAGCAGCGCAGTGCCTGCGTCGGAGATCGCCGCGCTCGCATCGTCGGCGCTGCCAGGGCTTGTTTGGCGCGTTTGCATTGCTTGGAAGCCTAGCGCGTCCAATATGTCCTGCGCGCAATCGACCAACTGCGCGCCTTGTTTAATGAGGGCATGACAGCCCCGTGCCTGCGTGCTGTGGATCGAGCCGGGAATGGCAAACACGTCTTTGCCTTGCTCCAAGGCTTGCTGGGCGGTGATGAGAGAGCCCGATTGCAAAGCCGCTTCCACCACCAGGGTGGCCCGCGCCAAGCCCGATATCAAGCGGTTGCGGCGTGGAAAATGCGCGGGAAGCGGTGCGGTGCCCAAAGCGTATTCGCTGATAAGCAAGCCGCGCTCGGCGATCGCGGTAGCGAGGGTGGTGTGTTGGGTGGGATATACGCGGTCTAGGCCGGTACCCACTACCGCCAGGGTTGGTAAGCTGCTCTCCAAGATGTCTAATGCGCCGCGATGTGCTGCACCGTCCACGCCCAGCGCCATGCCCGATACGATGGACAGGCCCACTTGGGCCAGGCTACGCGCAAAAGCCCTGGCGTTGTCCGCGCCCTGTGGCGTGGGGTTGCGGCTGCCTACGATGGCCAGGCATGGCGCCAGAGGCAAACGCTGCCAGGCTGCATCACTGCCCTGGACATAGAGCATCAGCGGCGGGTCATCGATGTCCAGGAGGGTGGCTGGGTAACGAGGGTCACCTAGGGTCACCAGTCGGTGCCGCCCGCCGCCCTGGTTTAGCCACTGCATGAGGGTACGCAAGCCAGACGCCAAGTCCGCCGGGGTTTGCATGAGGGCCTGTGCTTGGCGCTCGGGCACGACGGTGCGCAATGCACGCAGGCTTTGGCTGAAGACTGCAGTAGGCAAGCCGAAGGCCTTGAGCAAGCGGCAGCCGTGCACGCTGCCTATGCCCGGCGTCAATTGCAGGCGCAGCCATGCGCCCAGTTCGGTGCTGTCCATGGCATGGGGGTTTGCGGGCAGCATCGTTGGTGGCTCAGGGGCCCGTCAGAAGGTCGCCCACCTGCACCGGCTCCCTGCTATCGCTGATAAGCGCATAGGCGACTTTGTCAAATGTCAAAAATACCAAGGCCTGACCCGACACCCCGACCCAGGGGCGCAAGGCCGCGCGGGTCGGGTCCGTTAGGTCGGTCATCAGGCCGGGTGACTTGCGGATGTCCATAAGGTGTCCGGGCTCCAATCCTTGTTTGTTGCCTTGATTGAGTACGACGATTTGGTTTTTAGCGGCATTGGCGACGCCGCTGCCGTAGATGGAAATGACGGTGGCTGCTACTTCGCGGGCAGGTGTGTGGGGCGTCAGCGCCCGCCAATGGCTTGCATTGCTTCTAAATAAGCGGTCACCGACGCGGATTTCAGAGACCGCGCGCAGGATTTCAAAACTGGCTGGCACGATGGTGTGCGAGGTTTTACCTTCTTTCTCGCTCTGCTCTGTGCGCTGCGCGCTGAGCAATCGCGCGCGCCCAAGATATTGGGCCTCCATACCCAGCACTTCGCCAGTAGCCGGGTCTGTCAGCGCTCTGGGCTTGCGGTAAATACTCCATTCATGGGCTTGTTCGGTCGACAACACGAATCCCGTGTCATCCGGCATACGCACATACACCGCATCGCCGTTGCTAAACAGGCTTTTTTGTCCGGCAGCGCCCACGATGCGGGGCAATGCATTGAATTGCTCCAGGTCAAAAACCAGTGGCGCACTCAGAAATGGCTCAATGGACTGGCTTTGCAAGGCGGGCGATGCGATTGCGGCCAGAGTTTCGCTGCGAACCTGGGGACGTAGACGTTCTAGGGGAGGCGCTACATGGGTGGTAATTCCAGGCACGGCCTGGCCATGGGCGCAGGGCAGCATGCACTGCATCGCAGCGATGGCAAGCCAGTACCTTGGTGCCAGACCCCAAGTCGCAGATGTCAAGCGCATTCCTCCATTAATGCATTAAATATTATTAATTTGATAATTATTAATCTATTTTTGCGAAAATTTCTGACAAGGAAAAAAAATTTCATCCGTTTAGGAGCTCTGTAGCCAAAAAAGAGAAAATGCGGGGTTTTCCTCTTCTTGCTTTCATGGCTTTACTTTCGATACTTTGTTATCCCGACCCGCGTTTGCATACCTTGGCCCGGCCAGTGCTTGCCGTGGATGCGCGGGTGCGCCGGTTGGCCAGCGACATGCTGGAAACCATGTATGAGGCCAGCGGCATTGGTCTGGCGGCCACCCAGGTGGATGTACATGAGCGCTTGATCGTCGTCGATGTTTCGCAAGAGCGCGACCAAGCCATGGTGCTGATCAACCCCGAACTCGTATGGACCAGCCCCGGCAAACACCTCAACGAAGAAGGCTGTTTGTCGGTGCCCGGCATTTACGACGGGGTGGAGCGTTTTGACGCGGTGCATGTGCGCGCCTTGGATGAGCACGGTAATAGCCGGGTGATTGAGGCCTGCGATTTGCTGGCCGTGTGCGTGCAGCACGAAATGGACCATTTAATGGGCAAGGTTTTTGTGGAATATCTTTCGCCCCTTAAGCGCAACCGTATCAAGACCAAAATGCTCAAAACCCGGCGCGAGGACATGCGTTGAGGCTGGTGTTTGCAGGTACCCCGGAATTTGCGCGAGTAGCACTGGCGCATCTGCATGCAGCGGGGCATGAGATCGCCCTGGTGCTGACCCAACCGGACCGCCCGGCCGGGCGAGGCATGAAACTGCAGCCCTCCGCGGTCAAGCAGTTCGCCCAGGCGCAGCATCTCACCGTTGCGCAACCAGCCAGTCTGCGCCTAGACGGCAAATTCGCTTTGGAGGCGCAGGCCGCACAAGACCTGATCAGCCAGACCCGCGCAGAGGCCATGGTGGTCGTCGCCTACGGCTTGCTCTTGCCCCAATGGGTGTTGGACACCATGGCCGGGCCCGGCCAGTGGGGGTGTTTCAATATCCATGCCTCATTGTTGCCGCGTTGGCGCGGCGCCGCGCCCATCCACCGCGCTATTGAAGCCGGTGACATGGAGTCCGGCGTCACGATCATGCAAATGGACGCGGGCCTGGACACCGGGCCCATGCTATTGCAAGAGCGTATCGTGATTGCACCCGATGCCAGCACCGCCGTGTTGCACGATGCACTGGCCGAGTTGGGCGCGCGCTTAATGGTGCAAGCCTTGGAAAACCCGGCCGCCTTGCATGGGCGTGCACAAATCGAAGAAGGCGTTTGCTATGCGCGCAAAATCGACAAGTCCGAAGCGGCGATTAACTGGCAACAGCCAGCCGAGCAGATCGCTCGCAAAGTGCGCGCATGGGACCCCTTTCCCGGCGCCAGCACCCGCCTGGGTGGTGAGACCCTGAAAGTCTGGGGCGCACAGGTTCTGGCGCCCGAAGAAGCCGCGGCTTTAGCCGACGGCCAGAGGCCCCCGGGCCTGATCCTGGCCAGCGGCTCGCAGGGCCTGCTGGTGGCTGCAGGTGCGGGCACTTGCTTGCGCATTACCCACTTGCAGCGCCCCGGCGGCAAGCGCTTGACGGTGGCGGACTACCTGCAAGGCCATGCATTAGCTTCCGGCCTGAGTTTTGACAGCCTTGTGGCGACCCAGGACAGCTGATGTTTTTCTCCCGAAGTCAATGGCGCAACCCGGCTTACCGTCAAGGTTTTAGAGAAATG
Organism: Rhodoferax sp.; assembly: GCA_040400635.1. Classification (GTDB taxonomy): domain Bacteria; phylum Pseudomonadota; class Gammaproteobacteria; order Burkholderiales; family Burkholderiaceae_C; genus Allorhodoferax. The sequence goes on along the minus strand of JBBAPY010000006.1, from coordinate 20,157 downwards.
TTGCTGGTCGCGCCGGGTATCGCCGCTTGGGGCTTGATGACCGGTGTCGCTATGGCTACCTCTGGCATGCATACGTCCGAAGTGCTGGCCATGGCTATTTTGGTTTTCGCTGGTAGCTCCCAATTGGCGGCCATTCCACTGATCGGGGCAGGGGCACCTTTGTGGGTAATTTTGGCGACCGCTTTTTGTGTGAATCTGCGATTTGTGGTTTTTAGCGCGCACCTGCGCGGCTACCTGATGCATTTGCCGCGCATGCAGCGCCTGATGGTTGGCTATTTTGTTGCCGACTTGACCTATGTGTTATTTACCAAGCGCTACCCCATACCCGGCGCTACCGAGGCCGAGCGTATCGACCAGATGGCCTATCTGGCAGGCAATGCCACGATCAACTGGCTTAGTTGGACCGTATGCAGCGTCCTGGGCGTGGTGTTGGCGAACTACATTCCGCCAGCCTGGGGCCTGGGCTTTGCCGGCGTGCTGGCCTTGACGGGTATTTTGTGCTCACTGGCCACTAGTCGGATGCGCGCTTTGTCCGCCATCATGGGCGCGCTGGTGGCCATCATGGCCTATGCACTACCGCTCAAGCTCAATATTCTTTTGGCGATTGCGGTGTCGGTGGTGCTGTGCATGCTGCTGGAGTCTTATGCGGCACCGACGGCCCAGGAGGCATGAGCTTGGAAGCGATCATGGCATACCTCAACGCATGGGGCTTGAACGATGCGCGGCCCTGGACGCTCTTAACGATTCTGTTGATGGCTTGCATCACGGTGGTCACGCGCTCTTTTTTCTTTATTTCTGATGCACCCTGGACACTGCCATCCTGGGCGCAGCGCGGCATGCAATATGCGCCGATTGCGGCACTGGCCGCCGTGGTCTTGCCTGAAGTGCTAATGACACAAGGCATTTTTATCCACACGCTGGCCGATGCGCGCATTTACGGCGCCCTAGCTGGCGGGGCCTGCTTTTTCTGGCGGCGCGGCAGCGGGCAAGCGGTGCTGGGTACGATTGTGGCCGGCATGTCGGTTTACATTCCTTTGCATCTGGGTTTGCAGTGGTAAAGCCACTAGCGGGGTGTGGCTTGTGAGTAGTCATTGCGCAGACTGGGCGCGCTTACCTAGAATCCGAGCACACGCACTTTTTTCAACCCGATATTGAGCAGGCCATGAACGTTATCCGTTTTCAAGATTTATGCATCCAGGGTAAGGTCGCCGGGATGCGCGTATTTATCCGCGCAGACCTGAACGTGCCGCAGGATGCCAGCGGCACCATCACCGAAGACACCCGCATACGCGCCAGCATTCCATGCATTCGCATGGCTTTGGAGGCCGGGGCCGCGGTCATGCTGACCTCGCACCTGGGCCGACCTACTGAAGGCCAGTGGCGTCCCGAAGACTCGCTCGCACCGGTGGCGCAGCGCCTGTCCGAACTGATGGGCCGCCCCGTGCCTCTGTTGCGCGACTGGGTGAACGGCGTGGCCGTACGCCGCGGTGAAGTCGTGCTGCTGGAAAACTGCCGCGTCAACGTGGGTGAAAAGAAAAACAATGAAGCCCTGGCACGCAAGATGGCGCAGTTGTGCGACATCTTTGTGCACGACGCCTTTGGTACCGCCCACCGCGCCGAAGCCAGCACTTACGGTATCGCCCAGTTCGCCACGGTAGCGTGTGCCGGGCCATTGCTGGCTGCTGAAATGGATGCCATCTCCAAGGCCTTGCTGGCCCCCCGCAGACCGCTGGTGGCTATCGTGGCGGGCTCCAAAGTCTCCACCAAACTCACTATTCTCAAAAGCCTGGCGGCCAATGTGGACCAGCTTATTGTTGGTGGCGGTATTGCCAATACGTTCATGTTGGCGGCGGGCCTGAACATCGGTAAAAGCCTGGCCGAGCCCGATTTGTTGGAACAGGCGCGCGCAGTTATCGAGGCTATGCGCGCGCGCGGCGCAGCGGTGCCTATTCCCACGGATGTCGTTACCGCCAAAACCTTTGCTGCCGATGCACCTGCCAGCATCAAAGCCGCCAGTGAAGTGGAAGATGACGACCTGATCTTGGACATCGGCCCGCAAACTGCCCAGTTACTGGCCGAGCAGTTAATGCGCGCGGGCACCATTGTTTGGAACGGCCCGGTGGGCGTATTTGAGTTTGCCGCTTTTGAGCAAGGTACCAAAACCATTGCGCAGGCGATTGCCGCCTCCAGTGCCTTTAGCATTGCCGGCGGAGGCGACACGCTGGCCGCGATCGCCAAATACGGCATAGAGTCGCAAGTGGGCTATATTTCTACGGGTGGTGGCGCATTTTTGGAGGTGTTGGAGGGCAAGACCTTACCGGCCTTTGAAATATTGGCGCTTCGGGCCTCGGCCTGATGTGCACCTGCTACGGGTCTGCCGCGTTTAGCTGAGTAGTCTTGCAGGGTATGCGTTCGCGTCAAGTTGCGAAGCCTAATTTGGCAAGACAATGGGGGGCCGCGCACAGTGCGTTGGCTATTTTTATTTTTTTGGGAACTTTACATGTCAAATCGTCGTGAATTCGTGGTGCAGTTGGGTCTAGGCGCAAGCGCGCTGGTGTCAGGTGCGGTGTTCGCTGCTGCGCCCATGGTGGTCGAGTCCGATGCCAATGCAGCCAGCTTGGGCTACAAGGCTGATGCCACCAAAGTGGACAAAACCAAATTCCCCAAATACGCCGCCGGCCAACAGTGCGGCAGCTGCGCATTGTTCCAAGGCAAAGCCGGTGACGCCGCAGGTGGTTGCCCCCTGTTTGCCGGCAAACAAGTCGCTGCAGCCGGCTGGTGCAGCGCATACGCCAAGAAAGCCTAATCCGGTTTTTTGACCCAGATCCTGCCAGCGCACGCGCGCTATGCCGGGTCTGGACGCACAATCGTGCCATGGCGGGCCAACGCAGCGCCCGCTTTTTTTTAGACCCGCCATGGACCCCAACTTTTCCGCACTCTCCCCGGCCTTGCAGGCCGCTGCCCGCGAGGCTGGGTTGCTGAATGCTACCGAGGTGCAAGCCCGCAGCATCGCACCGATTTTGCAAGGGCAAGATGTGTTCGTCTGCGCCCCCACAGGTTCGGGCAAAACCCTAGCCTACGTCTTGCCCTTGCTCGATGCAGCCGCACAGGGCGCGGCACACAAGGCCAAAGGGGCCAAGCTGGCTGCCACCCTGGTGCTGGTGCCCACCCGTGAACTGGCAGTTCAGGTAGGCGAAGTATTCAAAAGTCTGGCCCAGCGTCTGCCCTATGGCGTCAAAGTGAGTGTCATTTTTGGCGGCGTGTCGATACAGCCCCAGTTGCGCGGTTTGCGCGGCGGCACCGACATCGTGGTGGCCACGCCTGGCCGCTTGCTCGATGTCATGGCCCATAACGCGCTGCCCTTGTCCAGCGTGCGCACCCTGGTGCTGGACGAAGCCGACCGCATGCTCGACCAAGGCTTTGCCGACGAGGTGCAGGCTATTTTGGGGCACATTCCCCTGCCATGCCAGCGCCTGTTTTTGTCGGCCACCTTTGCGCCGGCAGTCAGTGGCTGGGCCATGGCTTTGCTCCAACAGCCGGTGCGCGTGGACTTGCGCCAGGCCGTCGCAGCACAGGCCGACATCACGCAACGCGCCTTTGCGGTCGACAGCGAAAAGCGCACGCGCTTGCTGCGCCATTTGATGGCTGGCGCGCACTGGAGCCGGGTGCTGGTGTTTGTCGCCACCCAGTACGCCGCGGAAATCGTGGCCGACAAATTGCGCAAAGCGGGATTGCGCGCCGAGCCATTGCACGGTCATCTCAGCCAGGGCAAGCGTAGCCAGGTGCTAGAGGACTTCAAGGCCGCCCGCATCCGCGTGGTCGTGGCCACCGATTTGGCGGCGCGCGGCATCGATGTGCTGCAACTGCCGGTGGTGGTGAATTACGATTTACCGCGCTCGGCCCAGGATTACACCCACCGTATTGGCCGCACGGGCCGCGCGGGTGAAAGCGGGCTGGCGATCAGCTTTGTCTGCCCGGACATGCAGCCCCATTGGCAACTGATCGTCAAACGCCAGGCGTTATCTGTCAGCCTGGAGACGGAGCCCGGATTTGAAGCCACGGCGTCTGTGCCCAAAGCGCCGGTGGCTGGCGCGCCGAGTACGCCGGACCCGCATGGCGGTATCAAGGGCAAGCGCCCGAGTAAAAAAGACAAGCTGCGCGCTGCCGCTGTGCAGGCTGCGCTAGTGTGAACCTGCGACCTAAGGGGGGACTGCATGTCTGAAGGCAACCAGCTATTGATCCCGGCGACGTTTCTGGCCTTGTACATGGCGCCCGGTGCGCACAAACCTTCGGCTTCCCAGGCCCACATTGCGGCGCACTATGAATTGTGCGAAGACCTGGCGCAGATGCTCACGGGAACCGCTACCGAACTGCAGTTGCGCAGTGACGCGGACAGCACCCAGGTTTTGCAACGCTGCCTGGATGGCCTGTGCGGACCTGATGCGGTCATCGACGAAGGCCAGGCCCGCTGGGTGGTGTGCCGTCTGGCCGAACTCATGCAATGGCCAGCGCCGGCCTGGCAAACTGCCGAGCCCTGAGATGTCAGCCGCAGCCAGCATGGGCGGCCCGGATGCCGCGCTCCGTAGCCCAAGTGAGAGCCCAACGCTGCGCGCTCGCGCCTGGCGCGGCTTGCTCTTGACGCTGTTGCTAGTCCTTTTACTGCATATGCTTTTCTTGCGCGGCGTATCGCGCCTGCTACCGGACATGCCCCAGGCCATGGCAGGCGAGGACGCCGGGCGTGTATTCAGTACACGCAGTATCCGCATTGCCAATCGCGAGGGCACACCTGGCCCGCAAGCGTTTCAGGACCTCAATAAGGTACCCAAGTCTGCGGCTGCGCCGATTGCGCCTCCCGCTGCGCATACCGGTCTGCCGGGCGACCCGCCCCAAGGCAACACGGTGCGCTTTGGCTCCGAAGCTGCGCCGGTTGCGCCGCCCAAGGTGGACGAAACCGCTGCGCCGCCGGCTACAACGGTTTCTGGCGCAAGCGCCAGTGGCGCCACCGCTAGCCCAGAGGCGCCCCCTGCCAGCATGGCCGCGGCGGCGGCATCTGCGCCTTTAGCGGCGGCCGTATCGGCAAGCAGCGCTGCGCCGGCTGCTGCCGATGCTTCATTGGCCTTGGCCCAAGCAGCCACCCCCAAAGGCACAGCACCACCGGCCTACAACTATGTGTTTCCGCCTTCGGTGCGCCTGAAATACGATGTGGCCGGCAGTGTCAAAGGGTTTAAGTATTTTGTTTCGGGCGATTTGTCCTGGCTGCACGACGGCAGCAATTACACCGCGCGCCTGGAAATCAGCCACTTCTTGCTAGGCTCCAGAGTGCAGACCAGCAAAGGCAGCATCACCGCGCGCGGCCTGGAGCCTGTGCGTTATGGCGAAAAAGTGCGCAGCGAAGTGGCGGCGCATTTTGAGCGCGACAAGGGCAAGGTCAGCTTTAGCGCCAATACGCCGGATGTGCCGCTGCTGCCACTGGCGCAGGACCAGGTCAGTATTTTTGTGCAACTGGCCGCCATGTTTGCGGCCGATGGACAGGGCTTCGTGCCCGGGAGCAAACTGGTGTTCCAGACCATAGGTGCGCGCGGAGCCGAGGACTGGGATTTTTTGCTGGAGCCACCCGAGCGCTTGAAAATTCAAGGCAAGGAATGGACCGCCTACAAGCTGGTGCGCGAGCACCGGGCCGAGTACGACACCCGCGCCGAATTGTGGCTGGCTCCCGAGCTGGAGGGTATGCCGCTGCGCATACGCTTGACGCAGACCAGCGGCGACGAAATCGACATGGTTTGGACGCGCAGCCAAAAACCCTGATATTGGGCCCCGTGCGACGTGCGCGGAGTAAATCCTGTTAGGCTAAGGCCTTCCTTGCCACCTCCGCTACCGTATGAACACGCTTTACGACTCTGACAGCTTCACCGTGACCCATATGCTGGCCAATGCGCAGGCGCAAACCGAAAGCAGCGCCGCTTTCCTGGTGCAGGGCAATACCACCCTCAGTGACGTGAAAACCGCCCAGTATCCCCAGGGCGTTCCCATGCTGGCACGCCACGGCTTTGAGATCGTGGACAAGCGCTCGGGTAAAGAAGTCTATTTGGATGGTTCCTGGGCCGAGTTGTTTCAACAGCACATCGTCGCCTGGCAGGTCAATATGCCCACCCAAGAAGAGGTCGAGGAGACCTTGGAACAATACGCCGGATTGGCGCAAAACCCGGTGGTCATCCACTGAGTGCGGTTGCAGGCTTGAACATTCCCATGGCCTGCCTTCAGTTTACATTTCAGCGTGCGACCGGTGTTTAAGCTTTCCATGCTTTATCGCGTGTTGGCCATTCTGGGCCTGTGGTTTCTATCGGGTGCGACGGCATCGGCACACGTGTCACACGCGCCCGACGCACAGGCGGTGCAAGTCGCTTCCCCGCAAGCTTCACAGTCGCAGCCCGCCTTTTTGCCCGTTTCGCTGAGTGAAAAATCGCCATCCTGCAGCGAGGCAGATGAGGCTTGTGACAACTGTGTCCATTGTGCGGCCTGCTGTTTTTGTGTGGCACCACCTTTCGCCATGACCCGGCCGGTTCTGCCAACCAAGGCTGGCGCTTTATTTCCTCCCCCAGTGCGCACGCACCCTTCGCCCGACCTGGCGGCCCTAGAGCGGCCGCCGCAAGCTGCATAAACCTTTAGGACAAACTAGTACGGGCCGCCCGCTTTCTCGCTGGCACGCTGGTCTTTTGTAGCTCTGGTGATTGCGTTGGCGCCCTCGCGCTTGCGCATCGTTCAATGCAGTGGGGTCATCATGGTGCGAATAGTCTCTTTTTGTGTGTGGCTGGGCGCTTGTGCCACCAGCACGCTGGTCGGCGCGCAAGCGAGTAGCGCGCAAAGCGCCGCCAAGTCGCAGGCCACTGCGGCCTGTGCCCGGGCGCTTACCGCCACCGTGCCATCAACTTGCGCGTCGCTGGATGTCCCGTCAGGCCCGCGTGCATCCCCAGCGCTGCCAGCACAAACGCCAAGCGCGCAGGGTGAAAGCGGTGACCTGGCTGCTTACGTATCGGCCTGGACCGGCTACCAAGCTTGGCGGGACGATGCGGTGGGCGATTGGCGCCATGCCAATGTGGTGGTGGGGCATATCGGCGGCTGGCGCGTCTATGCGCGGGAGGCGGCGCCCATGGCAAACACCCCAGCGCCTGCGAAGGGGGCGCCATGAAGCGGCCCGCAGTGAGCACTACCATGGCGACTCTGCTGCTGGCCTTGCTAGCGGGGTGCGCGAGCATCGATACCTCCAAGGTGTTGAACCAAACGCAGCAGGACGTGGCACGCTTGACCACCACGCCGCTGGAGCTTGCCTTCACACCCGAACAAGCGGCGCAGCGCAGCGCCGCGGCGCAGCGCTTGCTGGAGCAGCCCTTACAGCAGGGCGATGCCGTCGCGCTGGCCTGGCTCAATAGCCCGGCCCTGCAGGCCCTACTGGCACATGCCCAAGCCAATGCGGCACAAGCCGCACAACAAGGCCGTATTCCTAACCCGCGTCTGGGGCTGGAGTGGTCTAGCTTGCTTGACGAAACCGAAATCGCCCGGCGCATCAGCTTTGGCTTGCTCGATGTATTGACGCTGCCGCAGCGCCAGGCTATGGCCACCCATGCCGTGCAGCAGGTGCAGTTGCAATTGAGCGTGGACGTGGTCGAGCAGATCAGCCTCGTGCGCCAAGCCTGGGTGAATGCGGTCGCGGCGCAGCAGGCGGCGCAGTACGCGCAGCAGGTGCAAGAGGCAGCCTCCCTAGGGGCCGAGTTGGCCCGGCGCATGCAGGTCGTGGGCAATAGCAGCAAGCTGCAAGCGGCCCGCCAGCAACTTGGGTATGCACAAGCCACCGCCCAACTTGCGCAGGCCCGCGATGAGGCACAGGCCAGGCGCGAAGCCCTGGTGCGGTCGCTGGGCTTGGACAACTTGCAAACCCAGGCCCTGCGCTTGCCTGCGCGCCTGCCCGATGTGCCCGCCGCGCCACGCGTTTATGACGAGGCTATGGCCCAGGCCTGGCAAACGCGGCTAGACCTGCGTATGGCCCAGGCGGCCTGGGAGGGCGCCGAGCAAGCACGCACCCTGGGCCAGTGGACCAGTCGTGGTGATGTGGAAATTGGATTGCGCAATGATCGGGTACAGGGCGCCGACGGCAGCAACACACGCCAGGGCTTGGAACTAGGCCTGGTGCTTCCCTTGTTGGACGACGGCAGTTTGCGCCGTACCGAGCTTGATGCGCGCAAGCTGGTCTTGGCACAGCAAGTGCAGGCCACCGCACGGCAAGCGACCTCGCAGTTGCGCGAAAGCTATGCGCACTACCGCAGCAGTTATGAGCTAGCGCGCCGCTACCGTGACGAACTTTTGCCGCTGCGCAAAACCATGTCCGAAGAGACCTTGCTGCGCTACAACGGCATGCTGGTCAGCGTGCTCGACTTGTTGGTCGATGCGCAAGAGCAAATCACGCTGGTGCGCGCGGCCCTGGCCGCGCAGCAGCAATTCTGGCTGGCCGATGCGGCGTTGCAAGCCGCGCTATTGGGCAAGCCATTGGCTATGGCCTTCGGTATGGGGCAGCCCGCTGCACCAGGAGTTAGCGATGCTGCGCATTAAATCGAAGTCGCCAATGGAGTGTCCGCGCAGTAGGGGTGCCCCATGGCGCCCAACAAGCGACACGAGCTCATCTGCAGCGGACTGCCTAAAGGAATTTTTCTAATGAACACCCGACGCCATTTTTTCCAAAGCGCAGGCATTGCCGGTGGCGCCTTGGCCGCAGCGGCTATTAGCCGCGTGGCTATGGCTGCCTTACCAGAACCGGTCATACAAAACCTACCGGACACCATGGCGCCACTGGTGCCGCCCAATGGCCGTCCTTACCGCCCGGTGCTCACGCTCAATGGCTGGACACTGCCCTGGCGCATGCGCGATGGGGTGAAGGAATTCCATCTGGTGGCCGAACCGGTGGTGCGCGAAATGGCGCCCGGCTTTAAGGCGCATTTATGGGGTTACAACGGCCAGTCGCCCGGTCCCACGATTGAAGTGGTGGAGGGCGACCGGGTACGCATTTACGTCACCAACAAATTGCCCGAACACACCAGCGTGCATTGGCACGGCCAGCGCCTGCCCAATGGCATGGACGGCGTGTCCGGACTGACCCAGCCTTCGATCAAGCCGGGGAAAACATTTGTATATGAATTTGTAGCGCGCAGACCAGGCACGTTTATGTACCACCCGCATGCCGACGAAATGACGCAAATGGCCATGGGCATGATGGGTATGTGGGTGACGCATCCCAAAGCCGCACACCCTTTGATCGAGGAGGTGGACCGCGACATCTGTTTTTTGCTCAATGCCTATGACATAGATCCCGGTAGTTACACACCGCAAATCATGACCATGCTCGAATTCAATATCTGGAGCTGGAACAGCCGCGTGTTTCCGGGCATTGATTCGCTGAATGTGCGTTATGCCGACAAGGTGCGCATCCGCATGGGTAACCTGACCATGACCAACCACCCCATCCACATCCACGGCCATGAATTCCAGGTTACCGGCACCGATGGCGGGCCGGTGCCCCGCAGTGCGCGCTGGAGCGAGGTCACCACCGACATCGCCGTGGGGCAAATGCGGCAGATTGAATTTGTCGCCGACGAAGAAGGCGACTGGGCTTTTCATTGCCACAAAAGCCACCACACCATGAATGCGATGGGCCACAAAATTCCCACGCTGATCGGTGTGGACCACCGTGGGCTGGCTGGGCGCATTCGCCAACTCATTCCGGACTACATGGTCATGGGTGAGCGCGGGATGGCCGACATGGGCGAAATGGAGATGCCGCTACCGGACAACACGGCGCCCATGATGACCGGCGAAGGGCCGTTTGGAGGGGTAGAAATGGGCGGCATGTTCAGTGTCCTCAAAGTGCGCAAAGCGCAAAAGCCCGGCGACTACAGCAACCCTGGTTGGTACCGCCACCCGAGGGGTAGCGTGGCCTATGAATGGACGGGCGCACTGGCCGAACCGACGCGCAGCCAGGCGGCGGGCAAGAGCGCCATGCCGGTGCAGGCCATGCCGCAAGGCGAGGTCGAGGTACAGGTGCGCAAGCCCCAGTCCGGTGGCGCAAAACTTGATAAAGGTCACCACCACTAAGCCGGAAATGGGCTACAAAAGAGCCAAACGCCGCAGCCACACCCTAGCCCCTGGCAAGCCAAGCAACACTTTTTAAGACAAGGAAAAACCCATGCGATCAAGCACCATTTTTTACGCGGCTGCACTGCTGGTAGCGAGCCTGGCAGCACAGGCCGGCGGCACCCATGCGGGTGGTCATGCGCACGATGGCCCCGGCATCGGCGAACCCGGTCTGGCCGAAAAAGTCAGCCGCACCGTCACCGTCGACATGCAGGACAGCATGCGCTTTGTGCCTGCCACTTTGCGCGTGAAACAAGGGGAAACCATACGCCTACTCGTGCGCAACACCGGCGCTGTGCCGCATGAGCTGGTGCTGGGCCATGTCAAAGACTTGCAAGCCCACGCCAAAGCCATGCAAAAATTTCCTGACATGGAACACGAAGAGCCCAATATGCTCACCGTCGCGCCCGGCGCACAGGGCGAACTAGTCTGGCATTTCACCGACGCCATGACGCTGGACTTTGCCTGTTTGCGCCCCGGCCATTACGAGGCCGGCATGAAAGGCAAGATTGAAGTGACCAAGGGCAAAGCGCCGGTAACAAACAAGGAGCAAGCCGATGCGCACAAGCACTAAAACCACGCGCCGCCAATGCCTGCAAATTGGCCTGGCACTGCTGGTGGCGCCGGCCTTTGGCGCGCAGCCTTCGGTGTCAGTCGAGGTTTGGAAGGATCCTCATTGCGGCTGCTGTGAAGACTGGGTGTCCCACCTTAGGCAAGCGGGCTTTAGCGTCAAGGTCAATGACCAGGGCAACGATGCGGCGCGCAAGCGCTTAGGCATACCGGATGCGCTGGGCTCCTGCCATACCGCCAGTGTGCAGGGATATGCGCTGGAAGGCCATGTACCGGCCGCCGACCTCCGCCGCCTGCTGCGCGAAAAGCCGCAGGCCCTTGGGCTGGCCGTACCAGGTATACCGGTGGGCTCGCCGGGCATGGACGGCGCGGTCTACCAAGGCCGCAAAGACCCGTTCAAAGTTCTGCTGCTTGCCAAAGATGGCAGCAGCACTGTTTTCCACGCTTACCCTTGAAGGTCGACACCATGCCCGTTTTACTGACCCGCCTTTTGGCGACCCTTGCACTCCTATCGCTTGCGTTTTTACCCTTGGCTTCCTGGTCACAAAGCGAGGACAAGGTACAAGGTGAGGTGCGCAAAGTGGACCGCGACAACCGCAAAATTACCATCAAGCACGGTGAGATAAAGTCCTTAGACATGCCCCCCATGACCATGGTCTTTACCGTCAAAGACCCGGCTTTGCTAGAGGCCGCCCAAACCGGGGACAAAGTGCGCTTTGTGGTGGTGCGCGAAGAAGGCAAATTTGTGCTGACCGCTATCGAAGTGGCGCCTTGAAGGAAAGGATGGTGCGGTCGTGCTCACCGCAAGCTCCACGCCACATCTGCGCGCAAGACAAACACTTGGTGGTGTGCACGCAGGTCGCGCGTTAGACCAGGGGTGTAAGTAAATACCACAGCACCCGGTGGCGATGTCTGCTCCAGAGGTTCCAAGCGGTCCTGCCCGGACCCCCGCCAAGCAAACAGCAGTACCACCTGCCGGGAGAAGTCGACCTCGCGGCGCAGGCGCGCCAGATCGAGCGCTGGAAAGTAAGCAGCAGCCTCCTTGGCCGAACGGATAGACAAGGGGTGCGTGTGCGAAGCCGCTTCAAACGCCAGCGGCTTGACTGCGATTACGTCCATTCGGGTGACGGGAGGAGAGCCCTCAGCCTACGCTTGCCCGTTTAGCGCCAGGAAAAGCAGCAAAAAGGGCAGCAAGAACGCCATGAACTGCGGGCCGGCGCAATGTGGCATCGAAAGAGTTGAAGCGAGCACAGGTCGCAAGAGCAAGAACCGAATCACCGTAAAGTCACTCCCCTAATTTGGCAGAAATATACCAAGCATCCGCGCCGGTCCCAAAAATCGCGCGTCCCACTGCCTGAGCACCAACACCAGCACCAGCGCGCAGCATTTTTTTTGGAGCTAGCGGTGTAATTGTGGACTATCCATCGCTGAAATCTGCGGCTCAAGTCCCTGCGTAGCGGTAAATTTGGTTGCCTTGCGGTGCGTGGATTTGCGCGTTGAAGGACAGGATGATGCGCTCGCGCGACCCTTCGTAAGGCATGGCTTTGTGGGGCAAGAATGCAGGGAAAAGTACCAGCTCACCTTCTTGCGGGCTGATGTCAAGCGTGGCGTTTTGCATGAAGGCATTGCCCATGTCCATGTGCGCGCCGCCCAAGAGCGGGAACATGGGGCTGTAAAAGCGCGTAACGCCGTTCTGCGCGCCCCACTGCGCATGCTTGGCCCGATGTTCCGGCGGGTCGATTTGCAGGTAATACACGCCCGACCAGGAGCAATTGCCGTGGGTGTGTACATCATGGAAAGCAGCCCCGTTTTGAATCTGAAACCATACGCCGCTCAGCAGCAATTGCAGCGGCTGCTGGCCTGGTGGCCAGACCTGGGCGTTGGCGCGCTGCGTGGTGTCTTGCAGCGACTGCACGATGAACTGCACCAGGGCGCGGAACTCGGGTATGTCCACCCGGTTGAGCAAATCATCGTCGCTGGCGTAAAACGCACCAGCGCGCTCCGGGTGCAGGGCCACATCAGTGGCGCGCATGCTGGCAAACACGCGCGAGAGCACCGGGTTGATATCGGCTGCACCGGCAAAGCGGTGCCGCCCCATGGGCACCGGCCATTGTCCGGTGAAGGCTTCGCTCATACGTGCGCGTCGGCCAGCGCTTGTGGTAACTCCAGCTTCCAGCCGGTGCGCGTGGCCAGGGCCTCGATGTCTTGCAGCGTGTCCAGGTCGGTGACAAAGCGCGTGTTGCTGGTGTGGTGCAGATGCACCAAAGCCGGTTGGTTTTCGACAAAGTTGCGGCAGGCCAGGTTGACGCTGCTTGCGCGGATGTCGGCCAGCGCCACATCGTCCATCACCAAGGGGTTGCCGCGCTGCCCATCGACCATAGGCACCAGCACATGGCCGCTGGCGCGTTTTTTGAAGGCAGCGATCAACTCCGTCAAATCGGCAGCGCCTAAGAGCGGCTGGTCCGCCAGGGCCACCAGCACTGCATCGAAATTGCCGCGCAAAGCATTGAGGCCGCAGCGCACCGAGCTTTGCTGGCCCAGCACGAAGTCCGGGTTATGGGCCAGCGTCACGGGAAAGGACGCAATACTGGCCTCCACCGCATCGCGCGCATAGCCGGTAACCACCACCACCTCATCGACCCCCGCGCCGCTGAGCGCAATCAGCTGGCGCTTGATCAGAGGCACGCCTTGCAGCGTGATCAGCGACTTGGCGACACCGCCCATGCGGCTGCCCTGGCCGGCGGCCAGCAGCACAGCGCCTATGCGCAAGCGGGCATAGAGTCCGCCACCTTGTTTGAGTAAACATCCCATGCTTAGGCCTTGTGTGTGTGGGTGGAAAAAATGGTGCTGCGCAGTAGGTCGGGCAGGCGCGCCAGGCTAGCCAGATTATGGGCCGGCATCGCGCGGTAGATATTGGGTAGCGCACCTTGCATAGCTTCGGATTGCGGCAACTCCCTGGTCGGGTGCAGCCAGCAGACGCGCACGCCGCGCGCATGCAGGCGCGCCAGCAGCTCGCCCAGCGCCTGCGGCGGGTCGGTGTCGTAACCGTCGCTAAAGACCAGAAACACATCGCCGCGGCGCAACCAGCGGCCCATGTGCAAGTCCACCGCTTCTTGCAAGCAGGACGCAATGCGCGTGCCGCCGCCAAAGCCGAAGGTGACGGCGTTGATTTTTTCCTGCACCCGTTCGCTGCGCTGTTTCATGAGGGGTGTCACTTCGGCCAGCCTGGTGTGAAACACAAAGGCCCGCGCTTGCAGCACTTCCACAAAAGCGCGGCTCAGGCGCAAAAAAAATTGCGCGTGCACTTCCATCGAGCGGCTGACATCCACTAGCACCGCCACCCGTGGCGTGCGCCGCCGCGGCTGGCTGCGGTGCAGGGCAATCAGCTCGCCGCCGCTGGCCAGGGCCGCGCGCATGGAGCGGCGCAGGTGCACCGTGCCCGCGTGCAGCTTGTGCGCGCGCCGGCGCGTCAGTTGCGTGTGCATCCGCCGCTTGAGCGCGCGCACCAGAGGTTCAAAGCGGTCCAGGTCGCCGGGCAGCCAGTCCGCAAAATCGCGTTCATCGGGTGCGGCAGTGCGGCTGGCACCGGCTTGGGCACGCTGGCTTTCGCTGCCGGTCTCGCTGTCGCCCGCCGCCGCATCGTCGGCCTGGCCCAGGCTCGATTGCGGCTGGCCTGGTGGCGTATTGCCCGCTTGTTGCGCCATGTCCTGGTGCATTTGCTGCACCAGTTGCTGCAAATGACGTGGCTTGTGTTGCAGGCCCGAGGTGCGGGTGGTGCCGCGCACCTTGTGCGGAAACCAGAAGGCCTGGTGTAAGTCCGGGTACTTGGCCCATTGCGCCTGGCTGCCGCTGGCAATCGCGCGCCATAAGGCCTCGGTGCGTTTCCACTGCGCCAGCGGCAAAGCGCTGGCGGCGCGCAGCATCAAATTGATTTCGGCAAAGCCCAAGGCAAAACCGTGTTCGCGCAAGTAGTGCGCGAAATCAGCGAGTTGCTGGCGCGGGTCGGTCGCGGTGGGCAGCATCGCCGAGGGCCTATTTACTTCAAACCGCCGGCCACACCCACGTCCTGGCCGATGCGCGGACCGTCGATCAGTTTGGCCACGCGCTCGGGCGTTATGCCCCAGCGGTCATTGCGCGTTTTCAGCAGCGCAGCCAGCGAATGGCTCAGCAGCGCTGGGTCTTGCGGCAGCTCTTGGAGGCCGAGTTTGAAGAGCACCCGCACCCAGTCCAGGGTTTCGGCAATGCCCGGCGTTTTGTCCAGGTCCTCTTTGCGCAGGCGCTGCACAAAGGCCACAGCTTCTTCCACCAGGCGGCTGGCCGCTTCGGGCACCAGGGTGCGCACAATGTGCATTTCGCGCGCCAGGCTGGGAAAGTCCAGGTAATGGAACAGGCAGCGGCGGCGCAGCGCGTCCGACAAATCGCGGGTGCCATTGCTGGTCAGCACCACCAGCGGTTTGCTGCGCGCGTGCAAAGTACCTAATTCGGGAATACTGATCTGGTACTCCGACAGCATTTCCAGCAAAAACGCTTCAAAGGCCTCGTCCGCGCGGTCGATCTCGTCAATCAGCAACACGCAAGGCACTTCGCTGCGAATGGCTTGCAGCAAAGGGCGTTGCAGCAAAAAATCTTCAGAAAACAAATTGCTGCGCAGGGCCTCTTGCCCTTTACTGGCTGCCTCGGCAGCAGTAACTCCAGCGGCGCTTGCGGTGCCGCCCGCACCGGCTTCGGTCAGGCGAATTTCCAGCAACTGGCGGCTGTAATTCCATTCGTACACCGCTTGGCCCAGGTCCAGGCCTTCATAGCATTGCAAGCGCAGCAGCGGGCGGCCCAAAGCGCGCGCGCAGGCAGCGGCGATCGCGGTCTTGCCGACACCAGCCTCGCCCTCGATCAGCATGGGCCGCTCCAGCGACAAAGCCATCCAGACCAGGCTGGCTACGTCCTCGTCGGCGATATACCCGGCGCCAAATAATTGTTCGCGCAAGCCCTGCGGGCTAGGCGGCACAGGGGCCTGACTCATGGGTTTGGTTTTTTGCCGAACAGGCCGGCAAAAAATTGCTTGACCAAGGACCAGACCAAGCCCAGCGCGTTGAACTCAGTTGCGACCACCGGAGCGGCCGAGGCACTGGGCGCTGCTGCACCGGGGCTGGCTGGATGCGCCTGCGCGCCAGCAGCAGGTGAAGAACCGGCGTCCGCCGCACTCGCAGGCGCACTGGCTTGCAAGGCCTGCGCTTTTTGCGAAAACACCTCAGCAAATTGCGCCAAGATCATGTCGGATACTGAGTTCATCATGCGCCCGCCAAACTGGGCGAATTTGCCGTTCACGATCACTGCGGCATGGCCGGCCAAAACGCAGTGGCCGTTCTCGCCGGGCAGCAAGGAAGCGGTCAATTCCATGGATGCGGACGAGCCACCTTTGTCCGCGCCTTTGCCCAGCATTTTCAGGGTATGCGTGCCCGCGTCCAGCGCCAGAATTTCAATCGTGCCGGCAAATGCGGCCACGGCGGGCCCGACCTTTACGCGCACACTGCCCTTGTAATGGGTGGCGTCAATGTCCTCGGTGATTTGCGCGCCGGGCATGCAGGTGGCCAGGGCATGCATATCTGACAACACGGCCCAGGCGGCGGGAATACCGGCGCTTACCGGGTATTTTTTTTCAATCACGACTTCCATGCGTGTACTTTCTGCTGTTTAAAAAAAGGAAAAGGGCTGGCACGCTTGCGCGCACCGGCCCCGGGGCTGCGCAATGCAGCGACTCAGGTGTTAACGCCCGACTTCTTGAGTTGCTGCCAAACGCGGTAAGCGGTGTGCGGCATGTTGAAGTGCGTCACGCCCAGGTGTGCAAAAGCATCCACCATAGCGCTGGTAAAGGTGGGAATGCTGCCCACGTGGGGTGACTCGGCCACGCCTTTGGCACCGATGGGGTGATGCGGCGAAGGCGTTACCGTGTGGTCGGTTTCCCAATGGGGTGTTTCCACCGCGGTGGGCAGGAAATAGTCCATCAGCGAGTTGCCCTGGATATTGCCTTGCTTGTCGAAAGACAGCAATTGACCCATCGCCACGGCATAGCCCTCGGTCAGGCCGCCATGGATTTGGCCTTCAATGATCATGGGGTTGATGCGGGTGCCGCAATCGTCCAGCGCATAGAAGCGGCGGATTTTGGTCTCGCCCGTGCCCTTGTCGATGTCCACCACGCAGAGGTAAATACCAAAGGGGAAAGTGAAGTTGGGCGGGTCGTAGTAATGCACGGCTTCCAGCCCTGGCTCCAAGCCGGGAGGCGGGCTGTTGTAGGCGGCCCAGGCAATCTGGGTCATGGTCTTGTATTTGGCATCGTCACCGCGGACCTTGAAGCGGTCGATTTCCCATTCCAGATCGGCCTCGCTCACTTCCATCAAATGCGCTGCAATTTTCTTGGCTTTTGCGTGGATTTTGCGCGCCGCCATGGCAATCGCCGCGCCGGCCACCGGGGTGGAGCGCGAGCCATAGGTGCCCAAACCATAAGGCGCAGTGCTGGTATCGCCCTCTTCGACCTGGATGATTTCCGAAGAAATCCCCAGTTCGGTCGCGATGATTTGCGCGTAAGTAGTCTGGTGGCCCTGGCCTTGCGAGATCGTGCCCATGCGTGCAATTGCGCTGCCTGTGGGGTGTACCCGGATTTCGCAGGAGTCAAACATGCCCACACCCAGGATGTCGCAGATCTTGGAGGGGCCTGCACCCACTACTTCGGTGAAGGTCACCAGGCCAATGCCCATGAGCGTGGGGCAGTTCGGGTCGGCACGTTTGACCGCTTGTTCGGCGCGCAGTGCTTTGTAATCTACCGCATCGAGCACTTTGTCAAGCGCGGTTTGGTAGTCGCCCGAATCGTACTCAAAGCCCAATGCGGAGTGGTAGGGGAACTGTTCGCGCTTGATAAAGTTTTTCGCGCGAATC
Organism: Rhodoferax sp.; assembly: GCA_040400635.1. Taxonomy (GTDB): domain Bacteria; phylum Pseudomonadota; class Gammaproteobacteria; order Burkholderiales; family Burkholderiaceae_C; genus Allorhodoferax. The sequence continues at coordinate 2,484 of JBBAPY010000006.1, read as the reverse complement.
TCGGCCTTGTCCATGCCCAGTTTTTGCGCCAGCACATCGACCATGCGTTCGACCAGGTATACCGCTTCGGTAACCCGGAAGGAGCAGCGGTAGGCCACGCCACCAGGGGCTTTGTTGGTATAGACGCCATCGACTTTGCAATACGCGTTGGCGATGTCATAGCTGCCGGTGCAGATATGGAACATGCCGGCCGGGAATTTGGTGGGGTCAGCACAGGCGTCAAAGGCGCCGTGGTCGGCGACCACATTGGTGCGCAGCGCCAAAATTTTTCCGTCGGCGGTAGCGGCCAGCTCGCCACTCATATGGTAGTCACGGGCAAAGCCGGTGGAGGACAAATTCTCGATGCGGTCTTCCACCCACTTGACCGGGCGGCCAAGCACGATGGAGGCCACGATGGCGCAGACATAGCCGGGGTAAATCGGCACTTTGTTGCCAAAACCGCCGCCAATGTCGGGCGAGACAATGCGCACTTTCGACTCGGGGATGCCCGAGAGCATGGACACCACGGTGCGCACAATATGCGGGGCCTGGCTGGTGAGGTAGGTAGTGAGTTCGCCACGAATCGGATCAAAGGACGCGACCGCGCCACAGGTCTCCAGCGGGCAGGGGTGCACGCGCGGGTAGTGCATGTCTTGCGACACCGTCACCGCCGCGCTGGCAAACACCGCGTCGGTAGCGGCCTTGTCGCCGGCTTCCCAGGTAAAGATATGGTTATGGTGGTAGCGCTTGCCGTGCGCACCTTCGGTTTTACCGGCCAGGTCTTCGCGCAGCACCGGTGCGCCGGGCTTGAGTGCTTCAAACGGGTCGACCACGGCTTCGAGTTCTTCGTATTCCACTTCCACGGCTTCGACGCCATCGGCTGCGCTGTAGCGGTCTTCGGCAATCACTACAGCCACTTCCTGCATCTGGAAGTGCACTTTTTCATCGGCCAACACCGCTTGCACATCACCGGCCAGGGTGGGCATCCAGTGCAGTTTGAGCGGCTTCAAATCGTCAGCGGTCAACACCGCGATCACGCCGGGGATTTTGAGCGCAGCTTCTTTGTTGATACGTTTGATGCGCGCATGCGCTACCGAGGCGCGCACGATGTCCATATGCACCATGCCAGGCAGCTTGATGTCATCGACGTAATTGCCCTTGCCTTGGATAAAGCGGGCATCTTCCTTGCGCAGGCGTGAATCGCCCATGCCCATCAGGGCTTTTTCGCGGTCACTCAGGGGTGCGTTCATGAAGGTCTCCTTCGGTGTGTTGTTTTAAGCGGCGACAGTTTGGGCATTGCGCAGCGTGGCTGCCGCATGCAAAACCGCTTTGACGATGTTTTGGTAGCCGGTGCAGCGGCACAAATTGCCCGACATGCCCACGCGCACTTCCTGCTCGGTGGGGTTGGGGTTGTCTTGCAACAAGCGGTAGGCGCGCATCAGCATGCCCGGTGTGCAAAAGCCGCATTGCAGGCCATGCTCTTTGTAAAAACCCTCTTGCAGCGCATGCAGCACGCCGCCGCTGGCCAGGCCTTCGACGGTTTTGACCTCGCTGCCTTCGCATTGCACCGTCAGGTGGGTGCAGGACTTGACCGACTGGCCGTCGATGTCCACGGTGCAGGCACCACAGTGGCTGGTCTCGCAGCCGATGTGGGCGCCGGTGAGGTTCATTTTTTCGCGCAGAAAGTGGACTAGCAGCGTGCGCGGCTCGACCGCCTCTTCCACTGGTTTTCCATTGACGTGCAGGGATACGATTTTTTTGCTCATAGCAGTGTTCTCCGGATCGGGTGGGGTTCAGGCGCAGCGGGCGGCAGCGGCGCGGATGGCACGCTTGCACATCTCGGCAGCCATGGCGGTTTTGTATTCGACATCACCGCGCAGGTCTTCAGCCGGGTCGCAAATAGAGCGCACCGCAGCGGCAGCCAGGTTGATGGTGGCATCGGTCAGGGGCTGGCCCACCAGCGCGGCTTCGGCGGCGCTAGCGCGCAGCGCGGTCGGCGCCACATTGGTCAGGCCAATGCTGGCGTGCGTTACTTTGCCTGCGGCCATGCGCAAGATGACGGCGGCGCCCGCCGTGGCCCAGTCGCCGGTTTTGCGCTTGAGCTTTTGGTAGGCGTAGCCCGTGCCTGCGGCAAAAGGGGCGACCAAAATGGCAGTCAGGATTTCGTCCTCGGCCAGCGCCGTCATATAGGTGCCATGGAAAAAGTCCACCGCTTTGACCTGGCGCGTGCCCTTGGGGCCTTGCAATTCAAAAGTGGCATCGAGCGCCATGGCGATGGCCGGATGGTCATTGCCGGGGTCGCCGTGGGCAATGTCGCCGCCGATGGTGCCGCGGTTGCGCACCTGCGGGTCGGCAATCAGCTTGGCCGCTTCGCCCAGCAGGGGCAATTTGGCTTTCAGCAGGGCCGAGTCAATGAGCTCGCTTTCGCTGGTCATGGCGCCGATGCGGATAACGCCACCCTCTTCGCTGATGCCGCGCAATTCAGGAATGCGGTTGATGTCGATG